>JALSMF010000116.1 GCA_026987795.1 Bacteroidales bacterium | reverse complement strand
CACTTTCCTTTCAATTTTATACGGCAAAAATTATCGTAAAAAAATTATTGAAAGTTTTTCTCTTCAAGAAATTGTAGATTTATCAAATGACAATACTTTTGTTGATGCTTCTGTCAGAACTTGTATTTTTACATTAAAAAATAGCGTTTATGATGATTATAGTACAATTTTCAAGAAAATTGAAAACGAAAATGATAAATCTATCATTGAGATTAATAACAAAAGCAAAAACTTCTTAGAGCAAAACATAGACAATTGGTTGAGTATATTATCATATACAAAAAATGAATTTAGTATTGTCGCTAAAATTACTAAAAATAAAATTATCAATGATTTTTTTGAAGTCTCACAAGGTTTAATCCCATATGATAAATATAGAGGACATACCGAATATCAAATCAAGAATAGAGTATGGCATAGTGATTTTAAAAAAGACGATACCTATAAAAAAGAACTAAAAGGTGGAGATATTCAAAGATACGATTTGAAATGGAATGGGAATTTATGGATAAGTTACGGTGATTGGCTTGCTGCACCAAGAAAATCTGATTTTTTTAATTTGCCACGTTTACTTATTCGTGAAATAACAAGTGATTTACTTTATTGTTGTTATACAGAAGATGAATATTATAATACACCTTCATTAATTAATATTATTGATGAAAAATCAAAAATAGATTTAAAATATGCACTTACAATTTTAAATTCAAATTTAATTGGTTGGTATCACAATACAACATCACCAAAAGCAAAAAAAGGATTATTTCCAAAAATTTTGGTTAATGATGTTAGGAACTTGCCAATCAAAGAAATCTCAAAAGAAGCCCAACAGCCTTTTATCGAAAAAGCCGATAAAATGCTTTTGTTGAACAAACAACTGCAACAAAAAAAGACAAAATTCTTAAATCGTGTCAGAGATAATCTATGGGCAACAGCCCCCGACAACGGGGCAAACTCCCTTGACCTGAAACTAAGCAAAAAAACAGAAAATTTTTACGATTACGATTTTAAAACTTTTGTATCGGAACTTAAAAAGAAAAAAATAAAACTATCGCTTACCGAACAAGACGAATGGGAAGATTATTTTAACACTTACAAAACCGAAATAAACAACTTACAAGCCGAAATATCCGAAACCGACAAAGAAATTGACAAAATGGTTTATAAACTGTATGAACTTACGGATGAGGAAATTGAAATTGTTGAAAACAGTGTTAAATGATTAGTAAATAAATAATCAGCTTTTCAAATTTTAATCATCATCCCTTTCAAACGCCTCCACAATAGGAGCCACAAGCCGATGCCTTACAATATCTTCTTTTGTAAAATCTGCAAAACCGATACCTTCTATGCCTTTCAAAATTTTATAAACTTTTACCAAACCCGAATTTGTTTTATTAGGCAAATCAATTTGTGTCATATCTCCCGTTACGATAAATTTAGAATTTTCGCCCATACGCGTCAAAAACATTTTTAATTGAGGAACGGTTGTATTTTGAGCTTCGTCAAGAACAACTACCGCATCATTCAAAGTTCTGCCTCGCATATATGCCAACGGAGCAATTTGTATAATACCTTGTTCAATTAATTTTGTTAATTTATTTCCGGGTAAAATATCGAGCAAAGCATCGTAAAGTGCCTGTAAATAGGGGTCTAATTTATCTTTTAAATCACCCGGCAAAAAACCCAAATTTTCACCTGCTTCAACAGCAGGGCGACTTAAAATAATTCGTTTTACCTCATTGTTTTTTAATGCTCTTACAGCCAAGGCAATTGCCAAATATGTTTTTCCGGTTCCTGCCGGTCCTACTGCAAAAATAAGGTCTTTCTTGTTGTATAAATTAACGAAAATTCTCTGATTTTCAGAACGCGGGAAAACCGGTTTGCCGTTATTTCCGTATATTATAATGTTTTCAGATTTCGAAACAGGTTTTATTTTTTTTTCAAAAATAAGAGTTATTTCTTTAACGCTTAAGCTGTTATATTTTTCTAAACGTAATTTAAGATTTTCCGTAAAAGAATTAAACTCTTCTACTTCGTTTTTCTCTCCCGAAACTCTTATTTCATCACCTCTGAAAATAAGTTTCAGTTTAGGAAACAAAGATTTAATTCTGTCAATATTCTTACTGTCATTTCCGTAGAAATCGACTAACGAATCCGGGTCTAAATATATTTTTTTTTCAATCATTAAGTAATAATTTTGCGTTTACAAAGTAAATATTTTTTTATTAAATTTTAAACTTGCCTGTAATCACATTAATATCAGACCGAAAAACCGATGATTTCTTTATCGGAAGATTAAAAGGTAAAATACTGAGTGCCTGTAACAACGTTCATATTATTGATTTAGCTCATAACATAGGATACCACAGCATTCCTCGTGCCGCCTTTATTTTAAAAAACAGTTGGAGAGATTTTCCCGAAAAAACAATTCATTTAGTAGGTGTAGACAGTGAATGTAACGGTAAACGAAAACATTTAATAGCAGAAGTCTACAATCAATATTTTATAGTTTCCGATAACGGAATTTTAAGCCTCATTTTCGAACCTGAAGAAATAACACGCATAATAAAAATAGATTTATGTAACGAAAGCGAAAAAATGATACCCGCATTATTTTCTTTTGCCGAAAAAGCCGTTATGATAATATCGGGAAAAGACATTGAAGAGTTCGGAAAAAAAACAACCGAAATAAAAAAACTTATATCAATAAAACCGATTTGCGGAAACTCTCACATTGTCGGCAGTTTGGTATATTCAGACAGTTACGGAAATGCAATTTCAAATATTTCGTTTGATTTGTTTCGCGAAACGGCAAGAGGCAGATCTTATAAAATATTTGCCGGAACAACGGGGTATTCGATAGATAAAATATCCGTAAGGTATCAAGATGTGGAAGAAGGAGACCTGACCGCAGTTTTCAATTCTCTCGGGCTGCTTGAAATCGCTATGAATAAAGGAAACCTGGTTGAGATGCTTAATTTTGACGATAATACAAAAATAAGAATCGAATTTTATGATTAACAGGATAGTAAAAATGGTTTTCCGTAAGGAAAATATTAAGGATTTTATACACTTTACTGCTGAAATTAAGGAAATAATAAAAAAATCGGAAGGTTGCCTTCATCTGAATATTTTACAAGATAAAAATAAACCGGAAGTATTTTTTACTTACAGTTGCTGGAAATCTGAAAACGATTTGAATAACTATAGAAATTCTGATTTTTTTAAGAATATTTGGCCTAAAACCAAAGAATGGTTTGCCGAAAAGCCGATGGCTTGGAGCACTCAATCAGTTCACAGAGACGGAAATATTAACTCTATGCCGGAAAAAATAACGGCATTTGAGCGAATACTTGAAATTATGGACGAACTGAGAGATAAATGCCCTTGGGATAAAGGACAAACTAACGAAACTTTACGAAGCCTGACTTTAGAAGAGGCATACGAACTTGCCGATGCTGTTTTGGAAAATAATACCGATAACATTAAAAAAG
>JALSMF010000115.1 GCA_026987795.1 Bacteroidales bacterium | reverse complement strand
TGGAGTTATGGATATGCTTCGATATCAATATTTTACAATTGGAAGAGCTTGGTCTGCCGATTACGGTTTAAGTGAAGATTCTGCTATGTTTGAGTATTTATATAAGTATTCCCCGCTTCATAATATTAAAAAAGGTGTTGAATATCCGGCTGTCTTAGTACTTACGGCAGATCACGATGACAGGGTAGTGCCGGCACATTCTTTTAAATATATTGCAACTTTACAAGATACTTACAAAGGCAGTAAGCCCGTAATAATCAGAATTGAGAAAAAAGCAGGACACGGAGCCGGAAAACCCGTAGCAAAACAGATAGAAGAGGCTGCCGATATTTATGCTTTTGCATTTAAAAATACCGGAACCGAACCTTATAAAGAAATAAATAAGGAGCGTGACAAAAAAGAAGAAAAACACGATAATGAACACTCTCATTAAATAAATGTTAATAAGTTGATTGAAAAATAGTCCTTTTCAGACCCGATAATTTGTAAATTTGTCGGGTCTTTTTTATATTTATTTTTAATGAATTATAACTTTATAGTAATAGAAGGAAATATAGGAGCAGGCAAAACAACGCTTGCAAAAATGATTGCAGAAGATTATAATGCTAAACTAATACCCGAAGAATTTGCCGAAAACCCGTTTTTGCCTAAATTTTATGAAAATCCGGAAAAATACTCTTTCCCTTTGGAATTGTCATTTCTTGCAGATCGTTTTCATCAGCTAAATAAACAAATACGAGACAGAGACTTGTTTAAATCGTTTATTGTTGCGGATTATTATTTTACAAAGTCTTTGATATTTGCAAAAAACACTTTGTCAGGTGACGAATATAACCTGTATCGCAGAATTTTTGATATTATATATACATCTTTACCTAAGCCTGATTTGTATGTGTATTTACATCTTGATGTTTATAATTTGCTTAAAAACATAAAGTTAAGAGGGCGTTCGTATGAGAAAAATATTAAAGCGGAATATCTTGAGAGTATCCAAAACGGATATTTTGAATATATGAAACAACACAGCGATAACCACAAATTTTTAATTATAGATACGAATAAAACGGATTTTGTTAAAAACCATAACGATTACAAAAAAATAAAAGAAGTTATTTTCGGAGTTGAATATAAAACAGGAATAAACAGAGTTATTTTATAAAACTGCTCATTCCTGCTTTTTTAGTTTAAATCTTGTTTTAATATCCCGGTTTTCCCAAAATTCGGAACATATTTCGTTTATATGCTTCAACTCCCGGCTGGTCAAAAGGATTAACTCCGAGAATGTAGCCGCTTATGCCGCATGCTTTTTCAAAGAAATAGATTAGTTCGCCGATATAAAATTCGTTAATTTCCGGAATTGATATTCTGATATTAGGAACTCCGCCGTCGAGATGTGCTTTAAGAGTGCCTTGTTCGGCACTTTTATTTATGTATTCTATATTTTTACCTGCCAGATAATTTAATTTATCAAGATTTTGTTCGTCTTTTTCAAGAACAACATTGTATTTTGTTTTTTCAACAGAAATAACAGTTTCAAAGAGGTTTCGTTTACCGTCTTGAATATATTGTCCGAGAGAATGTAAATCGGTTGTAAAACTTACGCTTGCAGGAAATATTCCTTTACCTTTTTTGCCTTCGCTTTCGCCGTAAAGCTGTTTCCACCATTCGGCAAAAAAAGTTAGTTTAGGGTTGTAATTGACCAATATTTCATTAGTGAAACCGTTGGTATACAATATATTGCGTATTGCAGCGTATGCTTCGGCATTGTTGTTTTCTTTTTTTGTCTGTTCTGCAATATTTTCAGCTCCGTCAATTAGTTTTTTTATGTCAAAGCCGGCAACCGCAACCGGAAATAATCCTACCGGAGTTAAAACGGAAAACCTTCCGCCTACATCGTCAGGTATTACGTATGTTTTGTAACCTTCGCTGTCGGCAAGTTGTTTTAAAGCTCCTTTTTCTTTGTCTGTTATTGCAATAATTCTGCTTACAGCTTCTTTTTTACCGTATTTTTTTTCTAAATGTTTTTTAAAGATTCTGAATGACGTTGCCGGTTCGGTAGTTGTTCCGGATTTTGAAATAACCGTTACGGCATAAGATTTATCATCAAGAAGCTGAATAAGTTCCGCAATGTAATCTTCACTTAAATTATTGCCGGCAAACAACATTTTCGGATATTTGTTTGTCTTATATTCTGAAAAATTATCGGAAAGAGCCTCAATAACGGCTTTTGCTCCGAGATAAGAACCTCCGATACCTATTGTAAGCATAATTTCAATTTTGCTTTGCAGTTCTTCGGCTTTTGTGTTAATGTCTTTTATTAAATTATCGGTTATTTCGTAAGGCAAATTTACCCAACCGAGATAATTGCTGCCTTTTCCGTCTTTTGTGTGTAAAGATTTATTTGCTTTTCGGGCTTTTTCTTTAAAATTGGTTACCTCTTTTTTTTCCGTAAAAGTTTCGGTATTTGTTATGTCAAGTTTCATTTTTAATAATTTTATAATTTCCGTTAAGTTCTGTGAGTTTTTTATAAATTTTATATGATGTCCAGGCATCGGTAGCGGCATATTTCAGTTGTGCTTCTGTATAAGCATCTTTTGACCAGTCAGTGAGTCTTGCACTTTTAGATATTCTGAAACCGAGTATGTTTCCTGCAAGTTTTTTAAGTCCGTTATCTTTTATTCCGAAATTATCCGAAAAAGTTTGAAGTTCTGTAAATCCTTCGGGAGTAAAATTTCTTATTTTACGTAATGCTTTTATATCATCGTGAATTGCGACTCCTGCTTTTATTATGTTTTTATCCGAAAGTATTTGAATGAGTTTGTCGGGCAGTCCTGTTTTTTTAATTTTAAATAAGAATGCTTTATCGGCTGTTGCCAACTGCAGTAATGATACTTTGTAAGCAATTCCTTTTTTGAAAGCGGGGCGTGTTTCTGTATCAAATCCCAAAATTTCGGATTTTTGTAATTCGGGTATTGTTTTTTCGACAGCGGCAATGTTGTCTATAAAGAAAATATCGCCTTCAAAATTTTTTATCGGCAAGTTGTTTAAAAGTTCTTTGGGTATTTTTTCATATAATTTTATCATAAAAATAGTCTTCCTGAAATCTAAAATATCTCTAAAGGGATGTTTTTTTTCGCAAAATTAAAATATTTCTTTTTCAGCTTGCTTTTTTTATTGTTTAATTCATTGCTGTCAATTTTTTTATCCGGAAAAATTTCTGAAAATATATTATTAAATAATGCTATGTCTTCGGAACTTATTTTGTCGTTTATTTTATGATTGAGCTTGGGGTTTATGCTTAAAAGGTATTTTGCCGCATCTGTATTTGAATTTAATAATGCGTAATCGAAAGCGTTTAAATTTTCAAAAGTTACGGTTTCGGTATTGACATTTTTTTCGGTTAAAAATTTTACGGCTGATAAGTTGCCTTGTTGTGCGGAAATTACAAGAGGTGTAAACCCCTGATTGTCAGCAGATTCTAAATCGGCATAATAATCCCAAAGCACT
>JALSMF010000114.1 GCA_026987795.1 Bacteroidales bacterium | reverse complement strand
GATGAAGAGACAAAGGTTTTAGAGGATGTTGCCCTGAATATTGCATCATCATATAAAGAAGTTTAACCGAAGAAACATAAAAAATGAATTTACAAACCTTCGAAGAAGCCGTTGCAAAGTCAAAAATGTTGAATGAGCGTCCGTCAAATGATATACTTTTAAAATTATATGCTCTTTATAAACAAGTTACGGAAGGAGACGTAAACGGAGAACGCCCCGGAGGCTTTGATTTTAAAGGTGCGGCAAAATATGATGCGTGGGAAGCAGAAAAAGGAAAAAGTAAAGAAGATGCGGCAAAAGAATATATTGAGTTGGTAAACTCTTTGATATAAACTAAGACCGTATAATTAACAGTATAAAATAACTGTTTGCAAAATGGCAAATTTAAAAGAAATACGAACCAGAATATCATCGGTAAAGTCTACAAGGCAGATTACTAATGCTATGAAAATGGTATCCGCAGCAAAATTGAGAAAAGCACAAAATGCTGTTACCCGATTAAGACCTTATGCGAATAAATTGAACGAAATTTTAAGTCGATTAGGAGACGTAAAAGGCGGAAGTGCAGAAAATATATATGCAGAGCAAAGAAAAGAGGAAAAGGTTTTGCTGCTTGTAATAAGTTCTAACAGAGGGTTGTGCGGACCATTTAATGCAAATATCGTAAAAAAAGTTATTAGCCTGACAGAGGGACAGTATGCAGACCAATATAAAAAAGGAAATTTATACATTTATACCGTCGGCTCTAAATCGGGTCAAATTTTAAAAGCAAAAGGTTTTAAGATATCTGCTGAATTTAACAGTATTTATGACAACCTTACATTTAAAAATGTTTCCGTTGTTGCCGAAGAGCTTATGTCTGATTTTATTAATAAGAAATTTGATAAAATTGAAATAATATATAACAGGTTTAAAAATGCTGCTGTTCAAATCTTAACTCAGGAACAATTTTTACCGGTAAAACATAACGAGAAAAATACGGAAGAAAATAGTGACTATATATTTGAACCCTCCCAACAATATATTTTTGACACGCTGATTCCGGACTCTTTAAAAACTCAACTTTTTGCCGCAGTTACAGATTCTTTTGCAGCAGAACAGGGAGCCAGAATGACCGCAATGCACCAGGCAACAGACAATGCAACGGATATGATTAGGTCGTTGACTTTAGTTTACAATAAAGCTCGACAGGCAGCTATCACAAAAGAAATTCTGGAAATTACAGCAGGAGCGGAAGCATTAAAAGGATAAGAAAATAATACTGAATAAAAAAAGGCAATTCCGGTTTATTTATAATAGTCAAATTTCCATAAAGACATATTGAGAACAGATTCTATTTTTTCCTCTGTTTTATCATCAAGTGCAGGAAAAAAGTCAATACCTGTTTCTGCTTCTACGTCATCAATGCTGACGGCATAATTTTTAAAAGTATCATCAATGTCTTTATTCGGCATTATAAAACCAATACCTTTTTCTTCATCCAAATCTAAAATAACTTTATAGTATTTTTCCGGGATACTTACTTTATTTTGCCCTATTACCGGCAAGCCGTCTTTTAAAACAGGTCCGGTAACAACATAAACTCCGTTATAAATTTCAGCCCAATGCCGAACCTCCATTTCCAGATACATCCATTTTCCTCCGTTAAAAGCATGAACTTGCGGAGACATATTACTCATAAAAAAACTTTCAGACATTGCTTTTTCTGACCATCTGAAATCTGCGGCAGGAGCCATATGTCCCCTGGCATAAATGTTCTCGGTAGGTTGATAGTCGCTTAAGTCGGCACTCCCTGTTGTTACGGAAGGGTCAGGTCTGAAATCATCAGTTCTGTCATAAGTTACGGATAAGGCTTCTTCTTTTGTCAGTTCATATGCAACCCAGTCTGCCTGTTCGTGTTCTTCATTATAAGAAAGGGTATATGCAAAATGTTCAATAATTTGATGATTCCCGACAGCTGCAGGAAGTTCAATTTTATCCGTATTAATGTTGTTTTTGTTACAAGAGGTTAAAACAAAGAATATTAGTGTTATTAAAAATATGATATTACTTGCTTTCATTTTGATTGTCTTCGGATATCTTTTTTGTATCTCTGAGTATTTCTTTTGTTTCAAAAACTGTGTAAATAAGATACATAAGAAGTAATGTTATTACAAACGCATTTTTATTTCCGGATTCGGCAGATATTACAACTCCTGCAAAAACAGCATAGATAATAAGTTTCAACATAAAACTGAGCATAAATACAACATTAAATTTTGCAAGAGATTTTTGTGATGCTTTAAGCAATTGAATATGAACTAAAATTGAAATAAACGGAAATAATATTAATAATAGCGGAAACGCATCAAAATAAGCCGATTTCAGCCAAAAATAAAAAACAAAACCTCCTGCTGCAGAAAAGCCCAAAGTAAGGATTATTGTTTTTATAATAAATCTGCGAATTTGTTTTTTCATATTTTCGGCGTTATTTTTTTAAAAAGTCTTTAACGGCAACATATATGGCAAGAGCAACAGATAAAAGAGACAAAATTACCGTAAGGATGCGACTTTCAAAATTAAAGTATTCGTCCAGTTTGTAGCCGCCCCAAGTTCCGAGAAAAATAACAGCTGCCATTTGAAATGCAATACCGGAATATTTTGCATAATCTTTTAAGGACTTATTAAAATCGGGTTTTTTATTTTTTTTCGACCTTAGGTTCTTCTGCATTTCTTATGTCGCCCATTTTACAGGAGCCGTTAAATATTGCTCCCGGTTCTATGATTAATTTCTTTGTTGAAATTTCTCCTTTATAATTTGCAGAAGTTTTTAATGTCAAACTCTCCGCAATTGTTAATTTTCCGACAACTGTTCCGGATATGTCGCAGAAAGAACAGGTTATATCTCCGGTAACTTTACCGGTATTGCCTATTATTACTTTGCCTTTAACGTTAATATTTCCTTTTACGGTTCCTTCTATTCGAACATCTCCTTTTGAGCTCAGATTTCCTTCGATTACTGTTCCGTTTCTCAATTGGTTTGTTGCTCCCGGATCTGCAACAATAATGTTGTTAGTTTTTTTCATGGACTTAAAATTATATTAATTATTAAAAGTAAAACGAGATTATTCCGTAATTAGTTTTCAGAACCTTGACAATATTTTTTTACCAAAGTTTATTTAATTTTAAAAGTTTCCATAAATTTTGTAGTGTAATTCCCTTTTACAAATTGTTCATCTGTTACCAATTGCGCATGAAACGGTATCGTTGTTTTAATCCCTTCAATTACAAACTCATCCAGAGCCCGCTTCATTTTTTTCAGAGCCTCTTCTCTTGTTCTTGCCGTAATAATAAGCTTAGCAATCATTGAATCATAGTTCGGAGGTATTGTGTATCCTGCGTAAACGTGAGTGTCAACTCTTACTCCGTGACCGCCGGGAACATGCAAAACTGTGATTTTCCCCGGAGACGGTCTGAAATTATTATACGGATCTTCTGCATTTATTCGGCATTCTATTGAATGAAGTTGAGGATAATAA
>JALSMF010000113.1 GCA_026987795.1 Bacteroidales bacterium | reverse complement strand
TGCTTTGGATAAAACTCTGTTTGATTACAAAAAAGATAAAGAAAATTTCGAGTCGCTTTTGAAAAAAAACAAATATATTATTGACTCTCTGAAAAACCTTTCTGATAAGCTTTCAAGCGATACAAGTTTTTTAAGCAGTTCATTGTCAGAAGCATTAGCTGAATATAACAATAAACAAAGAAAACTTAAAGAAACCGAAGACAGACTTAACAAAAAAATTGAACTTATAAATAAACTGACTAAAGAACAAGAAATAAAATCACAACAAATTGACTCTTTAAGAAATTCGCTGGAAGAGAAACAAAAGCGACTCGTGCAACTTGAAAATATGATAAATAAAAATAAGGAGGAAGTAAATAAATTAAAAAATATCATAAATGATGCACTTAAAAGCTTTGATGATTCCGAACTGAATGTCTATTTGAAAGACGGTAAAGTGTATGTTGCAATGGAAGAAAAACTTCTCTTTAAAACCGGAAGCTCGGAAATTGATAAAAGAGGAAAAGAAGCTATTGAAAAACTTGGAAAAATACTTGAAAAAAATACGGATACGGAGATACTTATCGAAGGGCATACCGATAATGTGGGTCCGGACAAATACAATTGGAAATTAAGTACCGAAAGGGCATTGTCGGTTGTTGATATTCTGACAAAAAATACCAAGATAAAACCCGACAGAATAACTGCATCGGGCAGAGGTATGCACAAACCTGTTGCAAGTAATAAAACCGATACCGGCAAACAAAAAAATCGTCGTATCGAAATTATTCTTGTCCCGAAATTAGACTCTTTGTATAAAATTATGAACGAATAAAATTTAAAGTTTCTTTCTTTTGGTAAGAATAGTTTCTGCTTCAATAAAAATACGATTCACAGAAGGTATTTTTTCTTTAATTTTATATTCCAGGCGATCAACAATTTGTTCAATCTTATCAGAAACCAAACCGTCTTTGAAATTTACGTTCAGGTTTACCAAAACTTCATCGGGACCGAAAAACAAAGTTAAGGGTTTTTTATAAGCCGTAACATCTTTGTCTTCTGATAATATTTTATTAATTTTTTCAATATCATCTTTAGATAAGCCCTCTCCTATTAAAAGACTTTTACATTCTAAAGCAAAAAATGTCGAAACACTTAATAACAATAAACCGATTAATACAGAACCGATACCGTCAAAATATTCAATTCCGGTAATTTGTCCTAATAAAAGAGTGATTAAAGCAATTACCAATCCGGTAACTGCTGCCGAATCTTCAATTACCACCGCAGCGGTTGATGTATCTTTTGTATCAACCAAAGCCCTGTAAAAAGAAGAATTTCCTCTTGTTTTATTAAATTCTTTCAAGGCAATTAAAAGTGAAGTTCCCTCAAAAAGTATTGCCGATATCAAAACCGCGTAATTCCAGATAATATCTGTTATTTCTTTCGGATGTAAAATATGTTTAATCCCTTCATACAAGGCAATACCGCCGCCAAGTGCAAAAATTAACACTGCAACAATAAAACTCCAAAAATAAACTTCGTTTCCGTAACCGAACGGATGTTCATCGTCCGCCGGTTTTTTGCTTTTTTTTATTCCTAACAATAATAAAATACCGTTTCCGGTATCTACCAACGAATGTATGCCTTCCGACAACATAGTTGACGAACCTGTAAAACCGGCTGCAATAAATTTACTTACGGCAATAGCAACATTTGCCGTAATAGCACCGAAAATTGCTTTATTTGACCCTCCTGACATTGTATTTGTTATGTTAATAAGATATAAAATGTTGTTTAACTTTATTCATAAATTTTCGTCCGATGGTTCCTGACAAAGGATTATTAGCATCCATTGCTTCCGGATGCCATTGTACGCCCAAAATAAAAGGATGTAAAAGTGTATCGACAGGTTCAATTGCTTCAACCACTTTATCTTTTGCAAAAGCAGAAATTTTAAACTCGGGAGCAATTGTTTCAACTGCCTGATGATGATTGCTGTAGCCGTTTCCGCTGTCAACTTTTACAATATTATACAAAAACGTATTCCGTTTGATATAAATTTCGTGATATACAGCCGTACTTTTACCTTCTTTTGCTTTTAGCGAATCTCTGTGCAAATATTTGCTGCCGACATCAGTCGGAATATCAATTATCAAATTTCCGCCTTCGGTAACGTTTAACATTTGATGCCCGCGACAAATTCCCAACAGAGGAATTTTATTTTTTATTGCAAATTTTATCATTTTTTGTTCCAAACTGTCGCGGTGAGGATTAATTGTTCCGCAACGATTAAGTTCATTTTGTTTCCCGTAAAGACCGGGATTCACATCTTCTCCGCCTGCAATAATAATACCGTCGGCTTTTTTCAATAATAAATTAACGGAATCTTTGCTTTTTACGGCATACATATTCACACATTTAAAATTATGATTTCCGGTTGAATTGCTTAACCATTTTTCATGCGTATTTTTAAAATCTTTTGATACTAAAATAAGAGGAACCGATTTTTTTTCGGAATTCAGTCGTTGCTGATGTTTACAAGAAACCGACAAACCGATTATCAAAACATAAAACAGAACTTTCTTCATAATTAAAATTTACTTTATGGAAATTAATTTAAAAAAACATCCCAAAGATATATTTAATAATCTAAAAATCCCAAACTATGAAAATTAAGGTATTGAAAATTTTTGCAATTTTAATTTTATTGAATTTTTATGCTTGCGATACGACAAAAGACAGCGGACAAGCGAATAATTCTGTTTCACCTGACGGAATCGCAATAAAAGAGTACCCTGCAGGTCGTTCTGGCAAAAAAATTTCCGTTGAAGAATCGGAATATGACAATTTCGATATTTCCGATAAGGAAAATCCGAATTTTAATACGGAAGAATATGATAAAATTACGGAAAACGAGTTTTTAGCGGTTAAACAAAATCCGCTTTCAACATTTTCGATTGATGTTGATAATGCATCTTATTCAAATGTCAGAAGAATGTTGAATTACGGGGAAATGCCGGATAAAGGTGCCGTAAGAACTGAAGAAATGATAAATTATTTTACTTATGATTATCCCGCTCCTTCGGGAAAACACCCATTTTCAATTTACACCGAAATCAGCACTTCCCCATGGAATACAAATCACAAACTTGTTCATATCGGGATACAGGGTAAAAAATTAAACTACAACGATTTAAAACCTTCAAATCTTGTTTTTCTGCTCGATGTTTCGGGTTCTATGAGCGACAAAAACAAACTTCCTTTATTAAAAAAATCACTGAAACTTCTTTTAAATGAACTTTCGCAAAACGATAAAATTTCAATAGTTGTGTATGCCGGGGCAGCAGGTTTGGTATTGCCGCCTACAAACGCTTCCGAAAAGGAAAAAATAATTGCGGCACTCGATAAATTGGAAGCCGGCGGCTCAACGGCAGGCGGTGCAGGAATTGAGTTAGCTTACAAAACGGCAAAAGACGCATTTATCAAAGGCGGAAATAATCGTGTTATATTGGCAACCGACGGCGATTTTAACATAGGA
>JALSMF010000112.1 GCA_026987795.1 Bacteroidales bacterium | reverse complement strand
AATATTTGTACTGACAAAAGCACCCGGATCTGCTATCGATCTGTCAACATGAGATTCTGCTGCAAGATGTATAACACCGTCAAAAGAATATCTTTCAAAAAGTTTATTAACAAAATCAGTATCCGTAATATCTCCTTTTTCAAAAATATAATTAGGTTTTGAACTTATGTCTGATAAATTCTCAAGGTTTCCGGCATAAGTTAAGGCATCAAGGTTTACAATTTTACACTCCGGATATTTATTAACAAATAAGCGAACAACGTGCGAACCTATAAATCCTGCGCCTCCCGTAACTAATATTGTTTTATGCATTTTACCGTTAAGTTTAGATATGAATATTTCCACAAAACTATCAAATTTGTAAAAACATACGTTATTTTAACAAAAAATTAAGCATTTTTTTACTTTTGTATTATCAAAATACTGCGAATGATACACAAAACTGATTTTTTAGTTATAGGTTCAGGTCTTGCCGGGTTAATGTATGCTCTGAAAGTTTCCGAATTCGGAAAAGTTATTGTCGTTACAAAAAGTGAAATAGATAATACAAATACAAGTTTTGCACAAGGCGGAATTGCTTCAGTTCAGAGAGTCAATGATTCTTACGAAAAACATATTAAAGATACGTTAATTGCCGGCGACGGTATCTGTGACGAGGATGTTGTAAGAACAGTTGTAACGGAAGGTCCGAAGAAAGTAAAAGAACTTATGGAACTTGGTGCAAGATTTGACAAAAAAGATGACGGCACTTTTGATTTAGGGAAAGAAGGCGGACATTCCGACAACAGAATTTTTCATCATAAAGATAATACAGGCTACGAAATTCAGCGTGCTTTAACAGAGCAGGTCAGAAAAAATAAAAATATTACCGTTTTTGAAAATTACTACGCAGTAGATTTGATAACCCAACACCATTTAGGATACACGGTTATTTTAAACAACAGCAACATAGAATGTTACGGAGCTTATGTTTTAAATCCTGAAACGGAAAAAGTTGAACGTTTTTTGGCAAAAATCACATATCTTGCAACAGGAGGTTTGGGAAATATTTATGATATTACAACAAATCCTAAAGTTGCAACAGGCGACGGTATTGCTATGGCATACAGGGCTAAAGCTTTAATAAAAGATATGGAATTTGTTCAATTCCATCCTACGGCACTTTATAATAAAAACGAACGACCGTCTTTTTTGATTACCGAAGCATTAAGAGGTTTCGGAGCAATACTTCGTAATAAAAAAGGGGAGGCATTCATGAAAAAATATGATGAACGCAAGGATTTGGCTCCGAGAGATATTGTTGCTCGTGCAATAGATAACGAAATGAAAATAAGCGGCGATGATTTTGTTTATCTTGATGCAACACATTTGGATGCCGGAAAACTGAAATCTCATTTTCCGAATATTTACCGAAAATGTCAGACTCTGGATATAGATATTACAAAAAATTATATTCCCGTGGCACCTGCGGCTCATTATCTTGTAGGCGGAGTAAAGGTAAACAAATATGCAGAAACATCAATAAACCGCTTATATGCTGCCGGAGAATGTTCATCAACAGGACTGCATGGAGCCAACAGACTGGCATCCAACTCGTTGCTTGAAGCATTGGTTTATGCTGACAAAGCAGCTAAATCGTCATCCGAGATATTTAAAGACATTAAAATAAACGAAAATATTCCTGTTTGGCACGATGAAGGAACGACACATCCCGAAGAAATGATTTTGATAACACAGGAATTTAAAGAGTTACAGCAAATTATGACCTATTATGTCGGCATAGTCAGGTCTGATTTACGCTTAAACAGAGCATTGAACCGCTTGGAAATTATTTACAAAGAAACACAAAAACTTTATGACCGTTCAAAAGTTTCAAGAGAAATATGTGAACTGCGAAATGCCGTAAATATTTCTTACCTGATAATTAAAATGGCAAAAGCACGTAAAGAAAGCAGGGGGCTGCATTATACCGTTGATTATCCGGAAAAGGGGAAAATATTATAAAAAAAGACTCTCCGAAATAAATTAAATTCGGAAAGTCCCCAAATAAGTAATTATTTTAAGTTGCTTAAATTTTTTCGGTTTCGACAACTTTACCTAAAATATCTGCGTAAGGAATAAACAAATATTTTTTGTCATCGAATTCAACTTCGTTACCGGAAAATTCTTTGTACAAAACTGTATCACCTACGGAAATTCCCGGATTTTCGATATTATTACCTAATGCAACTACTTTTCCCGTAGGTTCTTTTCCTTTTGCAGAATCAGGAATAATAATTCCGCTTGCTGTTTTTTGTTCTCCTTTCTTTTCGCTTAATTCAAGCAATACATTTTCGTTTAACGGTTGTAATTCTCTCATTTTTATATATTTTTGATTATTATTAATTTATTAAAATATTTGTTTTAAAATTTTTAATTGCCCAAAATCACAAACCTAACAGTCTGTCTATTTTTGCTTTATCAAACCCCACGATTACCTGTCCGCCTATTATACTTTGCGGAACACCCTGCTGCCCGCTTCGTTTTACCATATCTTCCGCAGCTTTTTGATCTTTTGAAACATCAATATCCCTGAATTTTATATTGTTTTCGCGAAGATATGATTTTAATCGGTTACACCACGAACATGAAGGAGTAGAATATACAACTACACTTTTTTGTTTAGTTTCTGTCTCACCGGAAGATGTAGTGTAAAACGAATTTGTAAACAACGACACATAATAATTTTTATCGTTACAGCCTTTATAAACTCCCTTAAGTTCTGACTTCTCAAATTTAAGCAACGTAGGAACGCTTGTAACAGAATATTCCGGATGAATATCTCTGACATCATTTACGTCCACTGTAAAAATGTCAGCATTTTGAACTTCTTTTTTCGTAATTTCGGATATGTTTTTTTTCGCACAATCACTTTGAGGTGAGTTTTTTTTATGTATCAAAAGCCAAAACTCTTGTTTACTTTTACTTTTTTCTCTAAAATCCTGCAATGAGTTTACTTGTATCATCATTTTTATCTTCTTTAAATTCTTTTAAATTCTATCCGTGTTTTACAATCGGTATGCCGGACACAAAAAAATGAAGAAATGGCAGTAACTTTATTTTTTTAGTAAGAAAATAAAATATAAAATAACTGTCATTTTTAAAGTTTTGATACAGCTACATCTCTAAAAAACAACGATAAAAGCCTTATATGTTTTAAAATATTAATATAAGCCTTTGAATTTTAGCAAAATTATGCTTAGATTTACCGACCTTTTTATTTTAATCTTTAAAAAATTTGATATATGAAAAGAGATTTGTTATCAATACTGCTTATTTTTATCCTGAGTGGATTCAGTTTAAGCATATCAGGACAAAAAACGGTAACCGGCGTAATAACCGATGCCGCAGACAATACACCCATACCGGGTGTTACCGTAATGGTTCAGGATACGGATATAGGCACAATATCCGACCTTGACGGTAATTATAAAATTAACGTTCCCGAAGGAAAAGAATTTCTTGTCTTTTCTTATGTGGGAAT
>JALSMF010000111.1 GCA_026987795.1 Bacteroidales bacterium | reverse complement strand
AAAACAAAAAATATTGTTTTGTCTAATGTAAGAAAGTATTTTCCGTATTTTATTTCAAAGATTGTTAAACTGAGAACCGCTAACAGTAAAATCCAGAAAACTCTGCTCGGGGTATAGGGTAATGACTTTTCTGCAATTTTATCGGCAGGGGTATAAATATTAATTTCATTTTTTACAAAGTTTACTTCTTCTTTGCCGGAAATTATTTTTGTTTCGGAAATCAGTTTTTCAAGATAATCAGGTAAAAAAGCAGATTCTTTTATGGTTACGATTTTGTCAACAGGGCGACCGAGTGCTAAATTAATACCGAAACGTTCCCAATCTTTGCCTTGCAGGTAAGGCATAAGCATTTCTCTGTATGTAAGGTTGTTATAGTCCGGTGATGAAGGAAGGAGAAGGCTGTCTTTTAATATGTCTTCAAAAACTTTTAATACTCTTGTTGCACAGTTATCTTTCAGGAAATCGTATCTGTAATATTTATTTTCCGGAAGAGCGTTTATTTTAAGAGCTTCAAAAATTTTATTTTTTTGGTTGTAAGACAAGTTAAGTTGCTGTTCTTTTATTGCTCTTTTATTTTGCTTGTATGGTATTATGAAATAGCGATAAGGGGAAACACTCAGCATATAGTCTAACTTTCCTCTTATAAATTTTGTGTAAAATCCGGGAGTTTCAAAATTAAAAGTTCCGTAATTATATACTTCATCAAGCCTTAATACCGGGTCTTTTATTCGAATTGCTGAATGCCCGAATGTTGAATACAGTTCGTCGTTTCCGGGAGCACAGGTTAAAATGCTTATTTCTGCATAAGGTGAAAGTTTTTGCCCTGTGTTAATTTCTGAAATAAGGAGCAGTAAGAAAAGAATAAATGTATTTTTCAAAATATTCATAATTTAGAGTATTGCGAATAAAACGCCGCCTATTGACATATAAATAATAAGTCCGAAAATATCGTTTGACGTAGTGATAAAAGGACCTGTTGCAATTGCAGGGTCTATTTTTAATTTGTGCAGAGCTAAAGGCACAAATGTCCCGAATAGTGAAGCGAACATAATGACACTGAAAAGAGCGGTACTGACTGTTACTGTCAGTGCAAAACTGTCTGAAAAGAAAAAATTGTAAGCAAATAAAATTGCGGCACAAACAATACCGTTAATAAAAGCAACAGATACTTCCTTTATAACTTTTTTGAAGGTGCTTTCGAGGCTTATACTTCCGTTTGCTAAACCTTGAACTACAATTGATGCCGATTGAACTCCGGAGTTTCCGCCCATAGCGGCAATAAGCGGCAGAAAAAAGGCTAAAGCTGCGTGGTTTTCTAATTGTATTTCGTAACCGGCAAGAACTTTTGAACCTATAATTTCGCCTCCCAATCCGACAAGTAGCCACGGAAGGCGGGCACGCGTAAGTTTCCATACTTTGTCGGTATGTTCAACATCTTCTGAAATACCGGACATCATTTGATAATCTTTTTCTGCTTCTTCACGCATTACGTCAACCAAATCGTCAAAAGTAATACGTCCGAGCAGGCGTCCTATTTCATCAACGACGGGTAAAGCTACAAGGTCGTATTTGTCAGAAAGGTTGGCAACCTCTTCAGCTTTCATATCTGCTTTTACGTATATTACGTCATCATTATAAATGTCTTTTATTTTTGTCCCTTTTGCTGCGAGTAAAAGTTTTGTAAGAGAAATTGTTCCTTTCAGGATATAATCGTCATCAACAACATAAACATAGTAAATATCGTCAACTTCATCAACTTGTTTTCTTATTTCTGCAATTGCTTCTTCGACATCATCGTTTATATTTACCGTTATTATTTCTTTACCCATTAACCCTCCGGCGGTGTCTTCATCGTATGAAAGCAGGTCTACGATATCTCCGGCTTGGTCAATATCTTTTATTTTTTGGAGAACCTCTCCTTGTCTTTCTCCGGGTAAGTCTGCAATAACATCGGCAGCATCGTCAGAGTCCATATGGTCAATAAACTTTGATGCTATAATATCGTCGGGTAAAGCTTTCAGGAATCGGGTTCTGTCGTTATCGTCAAGTTCTGCCAGCACATCGGCGGCTTTTTCTCGGTCTTCGATAAGCAAATACAGGTATTTTGCCTGGTCAATATTCAGATTATTATACATTTCGGCAATATCCGCCGCTCTCATCTCCGCCATTATTTCGGCAGCTTTCTTATCATCTTTTTTCTCGATAATTTCAATTAAATTATCTAAAAAGTCTTTTGTTAATTCAAAGTGCATAGCAGATAAATTTTAATTATTTTACCGTTTTGCCGTTGTAAATTTAAAACAAAATATTTTAAAATTGTTTTATTTTCGCAGTAAGACCATTGTTGCTCCGTATCCGTATTCTCTAAACGAAGCGTCCTGAAACTGATATTGTTTGTATTTGTATTGCAGTTCGTTTCTTATTTTAAGTTTTAAACTTCCGCTTCCTACTCCGTGGATAAATACAATGCGTTTATAGCCTTCTTTTATTGCCGATTTCATTTCTTTGTGAAATACTTCTAATTGATATTGAAGTTTGTCAATGTCTGACATTCCGGAGTCGTCATCGATAAGTTCGTGAATATGTAAATCTACTTCTTTAATGTGTTTAGGCTCTTTCTTTTTAAATGTTTTAGGTTTGTTCAGTTTTTCGTTTTCTTTTTGCTTTATGACCTTATTTAAATCCGTATTTTTTACGTTTTCAATAACCCGATTCATTAAATTGCTTTCAAAAATAGGAATAATAACTGCAAAGTCATCAAAAAAATCATTTTCTTTATAACTGCCTTTTTTGTAAAATTTTACCGATTTTATGTTTATTTCTTTGTGAACAGGTTTTATAATATCGAATTCTTTTTTGTCGAAAAAGATAGTTTGCATTATTATTTCGAAATTATCGGGCAATAAATTTATTTCGAAAGATTTTATCTTTTCTTTTATGTTAGGTTCTAATTTTCCTGCTGCGGATTTATATTTTTTCGTTCCTTTTACGGCAAAATTGTAATACAAAAAATAGTCCGAATCATTTATAAGGTATAAATTTAAAA
This sequence comes from Bacteroidales bacterium, assembly GCA_026987795.1. GTDB lineage: Bacteria > Bacteroidota > Bacteroidia > Bacteroidales > JAADGE01 > JAADGE01. Next base: position 483 of record JALSMF010000111.1, on the reverse strand, counting down.
CGGAATTATCCAAGCGGGCCGGATTATCAGGAACAAATGCAAGAAAAACATTTGTTTCTTCTGAACCGGTATAAACGGGTTCTTCTTCAAATGTACTTTCTTTAGGTTCAGTTTCAGGTTTAACCGTTTCTGTTTGGTATCCGGACGATGAATAATCAGGCATTAATTCTTCAATCAATACCGGAATTTCAAATCCTGTATCATTCAATACTTTTACTGTTTGGCTGTCAATTAAGCCCGTAACTATTCCGCCTCCTGTATCATTCAGAAATTTTACTTTATCTCCGACTTTTATCTTCATAATTTTTATTTTTTTGCAAAAATACGTTTTTTTAGTTCATTACAATAAAAAAGCAGCCCCTTTAAAGAGCCGCTCTTTTAACACAAAATCTTTAATTCCGCAGTACTGCAGCTAAACAGTTGACAGTCACGGCGTGAATCGTTAATTAACAATGATGTATAATTATTGAAACTTACTGTTTA
>JALSMF010000110.1 GCA_026987795.1 Bacteroidales bacterium | reverse complement strand
AACGCCTTCTATTTTTGCATTATAATAACTGTTTGCTGCTGTGAAAAACGAATGCAGAAAGTTGAAGTCTTTTTGAGCCCATATAGAGTTTGCTATATTAAAAACATAAAATTTATTGTTATCAGACTTTTGGGTATCAGATATTAAATCTTTAAAATTTTTGTTTAAAGTTTCACTGTTGTCAGGGAAAAGTAATGTTCTTGCCATTTCTGTGCGTGTTTTATTTCGAGCACCTTCGTAAACCATTGCTAAAGCCGTTGACACACTGAAAGGTGAAAGAAATAAATTCTCTTTTTCATTACTTAAACTCGAAAAAAGCTCAAACGTAAACTTATTGTTATTTTTTACCTGATTTTTATATTCTTGAGAAGTTCCCGTTTTCATTAATAAAAATGAAATAATAATTAGGATATGGTTTTTCATATTTTTTTATTTTACGGCTTACTTTTAAATGATGAAAAATTAAAGATTATTCATAAATCAAATTTAATTTTAATTTTGCAATTTATATAATATTTAAAACAGACACAAATGAAACAGGCAAAATTTTTGTTTTTAATTTCAGTAATATTTGCTCTGTCGGCAACAGCTTGTAATTCCGGAAAGACTAAAACCGCAGAAAAAGAAAACCATAATTCCGAAAAAATTTCTCATAATGTCGACAATAGCGGAGATACTTTAGTTTTAATCGAAACCGAATTCGGAAATATGAAAATTAAACTTTATGATAAAGCTCCGAAGCATAAAGTAAATTTTATAAAACTTGCCGAACAGGGATTTTATAACGACTTATTATTTCATCGGGTAATAAAAGATTTTATGATTCAGGGCGGAGACCCGGACTCTAAAAATGCTCCTGCCGGGAAAATGCTCGGTAACGGCGGACCCGGATATAAAATTGATGCTGAGTTTAACGACTCTCTTTTTCACAAAAAAGGCGTAATTGCTGCAGCTCGCGAAGGCGATAATGTAAATCCGCTGAAAAAATCTTCGGGTTCTCAATTTTATATAGTTCAGGGACGAAAATTTTCTGATGAGGAATTAAATAACCTTGAAGAACAAATTTCTTTGGGAAATTATATAAACTCGCATCCCGAAACCAACAAACAGGCAAGCGAATACAGAATGACGGGAAACAAACCGGCATTTGACAAATTACTTGAAGAGATAAAAAATAAAAAGGACTACAAAGTTTATAAAATTCCTGAAAATCAAAGGAAAATATATAAAACAATCGGCGGAACACCCCATCTTGACGGAAATTATACGGTTTTTGGCGAAGTTGTCGAAGGTCTTGATGTTATAGACAAAATAGCTGCCGTTAAAACAGATAAAAACGACAGGCCTGTCAAAGATGTTAAGATGACAATTAAAATTATTGTTGAATAAGCAAGGATAAGAAAATATAATTATGATGTTAGAGAAAGCCAAAGAATTATTAACAAAAGTTGAAGCATTTAATTCCGAAAATGCGGAAGAAATAGAATCTTTCAGGATAAAATATTTATCAAAAAAAGGCGGTATAGTAACCGAACTTTTTAAAGACTTTAAGAATGTTCCGAATGAACAAAAAAAGGAATACGGGCAGGTTCTGAATCAGTTGAAAAATAAGGTAACTGATAAAGTAAGTTTTCTTAAACAAAATTTAAAATCGAAAGATGAGGTAAAAATCGGATTGGACTTAACTTTGCCCGGCGATGCGTTTGAAAAAGGCTCTCGGCATCCGATTTCAATCGTAAGAAATGAGATTTCGGAAATATTTATGCGCCTCGGGTTTACAATTTCAGAAGGACCCGAAATTGAAGACGACTTACATGTTTTTTCGGCATTAAATTTTCCTCCTGAACACCCGGCACGCGATATGCAGGATACGTTTTTTATCGAAAAAAATCCGGATATTCTTTTGCGAACGCATACATCATCGGTGCAAGTAAGGGTAATGGATAAACAAAAACCGCCGATAAGAACGATTTCTCCCGGAAGAGTTTTCCGAAACGAAGCTATTTCGGCACGGGCACACTGTATTTTTCATCAAATAGAAGGTCTTTATATTGACGAAAACGTATCGTTTGCCGATTTAAAACAAACCTTGGAATATTTTGCCGAAGAATTTTTCGGAAAAGGAACACGCATCAGGTTGCGTCCGTCGTATTTTCCGTTTACCGAACCGAGTGCCGAAGTGGACGTTTCGTGTTCGCTTTGCGGCGGAAAAGGTTGTAATGTTTGTAAATATACCGGTTGGTTGGAAATTCTCGGTTGCGGAATGGTTGACCCCAATGTTTTGGAAGCTAATGATATCGACAGTGAAAAATACACCGGTTTTGCTTTCGGAATGGGAATTGAACGTATCGCCATGCTGAAATACGGCATAAAAGATTTACGTTTGTTTTTTGAAAATGATTTACGGTTTTTAAAACAATTTCAGGGATAAAGAAGCTGAAATATAAAAAAACAAAAGCCCGCAGCCGAAAATCTGCGGGCTTATATTAAAACATGAAATACGACAGAAAAGATATTGAAATAATGGCTCCGGTCGGTTCGTTCGAATCGTTGGCGGCGGCAATCAATGCGGGTGCCGATTCCGTTTATTTCGGAATTGAACAACTGAATATGCGTGCCAAATCAAGCAATAATTTTTCAACGGAAGACTTAAAAACCATTGTTGAAACCTGCAATAAAAATAATGTAAAAAGCTACCTTACCGTAAATACCGTTATTTACGATTACGATATTAATTTAATGAAGCAAATCATCAAGGTTGCAAAAAATGCCGGAGTTTCCGCAATAATTGCTTCCGACCAAGCGGTAATCAATTATGCTTCTTCGCAAGGTGTTGAAATTCACATCTCTACACAAGTAAATGTAAGCAATATCGAAACCTTAAAATTTTATGCACATTTTGCCGATGTAATGGTTCTGGCAAGAGAATTAAGTTTAAAGCAGGTTAAAAAAATTACCGAAAGAATTGAAAAAGAACAAATAAAAGGACCTTCGGGAAATTTAATCCGTATTGAAATTTTTGCTCACGGAGCTTTGTGTATGGCAATTTCCGGAAAATGCTATTTGAGTTTGCACGAGCAAAATTCGTCGGCAAACCGAGGTGCTTGCCTGCAAACCTGTCGAAAGCCGTATATCGTTACTGAAAAAGAAACCGGTTTTGAACTCGAAATAGATAACGAATATATAATGTCGCCGAAAGATTTGTCAACGATTAATTTTGTCGATAAAATACTGGATGTCGGTGTAAAAGTTTTAAAAATAGAAGGGCGGGCAAGACCTGCCGAGTATGTAAAAACAACCGTAGAATGTTATCGCGAAGCGGTTGATGCCGTGTATAAAAATTCTTATACCGAAGAAAAAATACAAAATTGGATAAAACGCTTGTCAACGGTTTTTAATCGCGGCTTTTGGGACGGTTATTATTTGGGCAGAAAATTGGGCGAATGGAGTAAAGACTACGGCTCAAAAGCAACAAAGCAAAAAGTTTTTGTCGGAAAAGTGAATAATTGGTTTTCAAAAATTCAAGTAGGA
>JALSMF010000109.1 GCA_026987795.1 Bacteroidales bacterium | reverse complement strand
ATTGAAGAGTTGTCAAATGTTCCCGGTCTGTTTTTTCCTGTTGTCTGGACATATCTGTCAAGTAAACTGCCGAAAAAAATAGGAAAATTAGCCGTATTAAGAACTCTAATTTTCATATCTTTATATCTGACAGAAGTTCCGCCTTTTAACTGAAAGAATGAATTATTATAGGCATATATACGGTTTATCTTCGGTAAATTAACTTTAAAATATACAGTGATAGTTACAGAGTAAACAGTTGCACCGTTGCTTAATGTTAAATTATTCTTTAACCAAACATTTAAAGGGTTTTCAGTAGGAATATCAGGTTGCGGCAAAACATCATTATGTATTATTTGATTGTTTTCCTCTATTTGAAAAACAGCATATTTATAATGCTCCCAATTGTGCCCTGAAGGCATTTGGATATTAACGGATGCTTTTCCGTAATCATAAAACAGTTTATTGATTTCGGTAATTATAAAATCAAGGTCTTTATTGTTTCTGATGATAAATTTTTTGAGCACCAAAACATTTCCGTCAATCGAATTAACGGAGCTTTCGATTATATCCTGAAGATGATTATGCAACTTCTCTTCGGTTATTTCTCTGTTTGTATTAGGATAAATTGTGTTGTCGTTTTGCTGCAATAATGTATTTAAGTCTTTTTTTGCCATTTTTTATGAATTAAAACCGAGTGAAAAACCTATTGAATAACCTGCACTAAACTCATTATTTTCCACGTCTGTGGCAGGTATTTTATTATTAAAATATGTTATTAAATCGTTTCTTACGATTTCGATGTCGTTAAGGTTCAGTATTTGTCCTGCACTTAATTTCATTGAGAAATCAACATTATTGTTTGCAATAACATCGAATACGGCATCTGCATTGCCGAAATACTTAACGGCAATATCAAAAAGCGTTTGTTTGTCTTGTATTTTTACTTCTTTAATCATAAAACACTATTTCGCCTTTATCAATTTTAAATCGTTTATTTACTTTGCCGTCGGCACGTAAATTCAGTTTTATTATTTGCTTTAATTCTCTTCCGTCTCCGCTTTTGTTAATTGCTTCAATGAGATTAACTCCTATTTCGGGTGTCTGCTTATAATCATTTTTTACGGATTGCAGAATACACTTTATTTCCTGTTCCTCACTTTCGCCGATTACAAAATCACCGTTTCGAAATATCAAATCGTTATTTTCGTCAAGCAATATATCTTTTTGTTTAGCCATGTTTTACCGTTTTATTTTCAATATTTGAATAATCTTCTTTTTGAAGAACATTCAAAATCGGATTAATTATTGCCGACCAACCGGGGTTCGGATGCAGAGCAACTGACGTTATTGTTGATTTCAGCACATTAATTATCGTATCAATTCTTTGCGTATTTTTTTGTAACTGTGTCTTTAATTCTTCAATTTTAATAAGTCCTCCGTAATCTTTTCCGTTAAGCAGAATTTCGCCGTTTTCGGTTATTATTTCAACTTTTGCAACTTTGCTCGTTTTTGTAACATACGCTTCATCGTTATCAATGAAATGTATTATAACATCACTGTCTTTTTCAGGAATTAAAACAACTCCGGTATTTTTACTTTCAAGAGCTTGCAGGCGAACTCCCGTGTAATTTGCTTCCGAATTATCCGGCTTTACTTCACAGGTTCTTTTATCTTCATCAACGCTTACAACCTTGCCTTTTACTGAAAATAAAGTTTTGATACCTGCATTTTCTAATATCTTTATGAGAGCTTCGTTTATTTCCATAATCTGTCAAGTTCAATAATTTGCCTGTATCCTTGCGTTCCGAAATTTCTTCTTACTGATTTTACAATGTATGTTCCTTCCCGTTCCGGGTAACGTTTGTCAATTAACTTTACGGCATCGCCGTGAAACACTGTCGGCTGACCGAAGGTTGTAAACGTGCCTCTGTAACCGTCATATTTTAATTTTTCAAGCTCCTGTTCTGCCCGGCGTTCAAGTTCTTTTTTTTCAATGTTGTAGTAATGAAATGTTCTTTGCTCGCCGTTATCATCGCCTTTTATTACTTCTGTTCTGCTGTTATCGTCTGCAATGCTTATTGCAACAACTTTATATTTTATGTCTTCGGCAATCTTATAAGTTAAATTGTCGGAAACAATATCTTTTGTAAAACTGAACTCGTGTGAGTTCTTATACTCACCCCAATATCTTAAACCTGAATACAAAGTTCCTTTTCTGAAAAAAGAATAAATACCGTATTTGCTTTTCAAATATGCAAGAACTTTTGCAGGTGTTGCATTGTTTATTCTGAATTTTCCGAGATTAATATCTGCTGCCTTCCAAGTAATTCCTTCAGGCATTATTTCAGTTAATATTTCTTTTAAAGAAACCTTTTGAAACGATGTTTTTATACTGTTTTTTTTCAGTTTAAACATTAAATCATCAGCTTTTACCGTAACGGGAATATCGGCATTAATTTCTCTTATTATTCCGGTAAATACTTTGTCGTTTTCATCTTCATAACCGATATTTACAATTAAGTCGTTGCCTCTTTTAATTAAGTCGGTTATTTTTTTATCTTTCCATTTAACTTTACGAGGAAACTTTAACACGCAGGTATCCGTCAACATTTCGATACTGTGTTGTATTTCAAGATTAACAATACCCTTGTATTGATAATTGCCTATTGATATGTTGCAAGTCAGCCGTTTCATAACCTGAAAATTAATTCCTGCGGGGTGTCGGAAACCGCATTTATGTCAAAGAACTGTATGTTGTTCGTTGCTTCTTTTGCTTCGAGCTTGTAATTTTCAATAACAATATCCGTAATGTCAAAATTTTCTAAAAACTTGCTTACAACACGTATATTTTTTTGTTTTTTGCATATTTCGATTAATGTCAGAACATCATCTTCGGGATATTCGTTGCTGTTTTTATCATTAATTATTGCCCCTTTAATATTAATTGCATAATCACCGTCAGAGATGTATTCCTTAACCGTTCCGTTCATTCCCTGAATGCTTGTTTTTATGATATTTTTTGTCATCGAAACCGTCATAAGAACAAAATCAATTTCAAGTTTTTTATCTTCACTGTCAATAATTAAATTATCCCACATAGGCAGTCCGAAGAATTTTGATGTTTTAAAACTTTCGCCTGCATCTTCGAGCTTTTTTAAAACAGAAGCATATAAGCCGGCTTTAACGGAACTCGCCAACAGCGACTTTACAAAAAAGCTGAATTTTCTTTCCTGATTAGCGGAATATGCCTGCCAATCAATATTTTTTAAACTGTTATATCTGTCTTCAATGCTCATTATGCTCCGTTTACATCATTCACTGCTGAAAGTAGTGCCTCTAATACTTTTTGTTTCATTTCGGCCGTGCCCTCACTTAAAGTTTGTGTGATAATTTCAATATCACCACTCATTAATTGGTCAATATTTATAGTTAAGTTTTTTGCAACTCTGTTATCGCCTTGTATGTCGGCAATGTCATCTTTTTTTAGTAAGCGTGTATTGCCGAAATTATTCGGTTTTAATGTTGATGTTACTTTTGAAGGATCCTCAAAAAGACTCGATATT
>JALSMF010000108.1 GCA_026987795.1 Bacteroidales bacterium | reverse complement strand
TGTGGAAATGTTTTGAGTGTTTCCTTCTATTTCCTGTATACTCAGAGAATTTATATCGGCGGTAACTATGTAGGTGTCTTCTTTTTTCAGGTTGTAAATTAGTTTACTTTCTTTTTGAGAAAACAGAGTTGTTGTTAAAAAAACAAATAAAATTAAAAGCAGTTTTGACATAAAAAGCAGTTTATTGTTTTCAAAGTTAATATAAAAAATCGTTATAAGGGTATCTGATTTTATGAATTTTTACAACTTCGTCATAAAGTTTTGTCTTCAGTTCGTCAATGTTTATTTTTTGTTTTGCGGAAATAAAAACAGAATCTTTTTCTTTTGCAAACCACATTTTTTTTAAATCTTCGAGCGAATAATTTTCTTTTTTTACGGGTGTAAGATCGTCTTCGTCTTTTTTTATGAATTTATATGCGTCAATTTTGTTAAAAACGGTAATTGTTTTTTTGTCTCCTGCACCTATATCCGTAAGCGTTTGGGTTACTATTTCAATTTGTTCTTCAAAGTTAGGATGTGAAATGTCGACAATATGCAAGAGTAAGTCTGATTCGCGAACCTCATCGAGTGTTGATTTGAATGACTCAACAAGGTGATGCGGTAATTTGCGGATAAAACCTACAGTATCTGCCAGCAGAAACGGCAAGTTGCCGATTACCATTTTGCGAACGGTGGTGTCTAATGTTGCAAAAAGCTTGTTTTCTGCAAAAATGTCTGATTTGCTGATAAGGTTCATAAGGGTAGATTTTCCTACATTTGTGTATCCTACTAAAGCAACTCGAACTAACTTGCCTCTGTTTTTTCGCTGAACTGCTTTTTGTTTGTCTATTTTCTCAAGTTTTTTCTTCAGAAGGGCTATTTTGTCTTTTACAATACGTCGGTCTGTTTCTATCTCCTTTTCTCCCGGCCCTCTCATTCCTATTCCTCCTCTTTGTCGCTCAAGGTGTGTCCACATACCTCTTAATCTCGGCATAAGGTATTCATATTGTGCGAGTTCTACCTGTGTTCTTGCGTGTGCTGTTCTTGCTCTGTTTGCAAAAATATCGAGTATAAGGTTTGTTCTGTCGAGAATTTTACATTTCAGTTCTTTTTCAATATTGCGGAGTTGTGCGGGTGTTAATTCATCATCAAAAATAACGGTGTCTATATTATTATCTTCGACATATTTTTTTATTTCCGAGAATTTTCCGGTTCCGACAAATGTTTTTGAATGGGCTGTATTCCGTTTTTGCCTGAAATGTTTTTTTACTTCTGCACCTGCTGTTTCGGCAAGAAACTCCAACTCGCTGAGATATTCGTTAATTTGTTCTTCGGTTTGATTTTGTTTTATTATTCCGATGACTATTGCCGTTTCTGTTGCTTTGTTATTTTTCTTTTTTTCTGTCATTAAAGTATGTCGTATTTATTTTTTATAAAAAAAACAGCCGAAAATAACGGCTGTTTTAAAATGAAAAAAATCAAAAATATTAGTTTAATTTAAATGTTACCGGTATTGAATACCAAACACTTACTTTTTTTCCGTTTTGTTCGCCGGGCTTAAATCTCGGTAATGATTTTATTACTTTTATTGCCTCATTGTCCAGCAAGGGGTCAACTCCTTTTTGCAACTCTACCTTGCCGATAGCTCCGGTTTTTGTAACCTCAAATCTCAGGAATACAGTTCCCTCAATTCCGTTTTCTCTTGCAACGGCAGGATATACTACGTGTGTAGCGATATATCGTTTAAGAGCCAGAACTCCTCCGGGAAATTCGGGCATATTTTTTACGTATATAAAAATTTGATCTTCTTCTTCTTCCGTATCTTCTAAGTTTATGTCTTCTTCTTCATCAAATTCAAGGTTTAACTCAACATCATCGTTAATATCTTCGTTGTTGTCAATAATGTTAAGCACCTCAATGGTTTGTTGCTGCTGCTGTTCTTGTTTTGGCGGCGGCGGCGGCTCTTTGAGGTCTTGCCGTGTTATTTCCATCATGTCTTCTTCTTCGATGTTTTGATTAAGGGATAAATCTGATTTAGCCGAAGAAGATGACCAGTTAAACGCAGATACTAACACTCCTATACTGATAATTAAACCTATTGCAAGGAACATCAGTTTGTACTTTTCTAAATTTGCTTTCGGGCTTTTTTTAATTTCCATTTTATTGTTTTTTAAATGTTAAATAATGTGTTAAACATTAACATTTGAGCGGATAAAGTTAATGCTTTTTTATTTTTTAAACAAACTAAATTTTTTCGGTTTGTCGTGAGTGCGAATTTTGGTATGTGTATAGGGCGTTTATTAGTTTTATATTCTGTATTCGTGCTTAAATTTTTCATTCCGTGTTATCTTTTATTTATTAAAAATACTACAGGTAAAATTTGTATGCTTTCGGTTGTTTCGTTATTATATTCTGCGGGTATCCAGTCCGGCATATTTTTTATAAGTTTTAGTGCTTCGGTATCGATACAGGGAGAAATGTTTCTTATTATTTCTGCTTTTTTAATTTTTCCGTATCTTGTAATCGTAAATTTTACGTAAACCCTGCCTTGTATATTGTTTTGTTTGGCTTCTTCGGGGTAATTAATATTGTTTTTAAAATATTCGTGCAAAGCTGTTTTTCCTCCGGGGAATTTTGCCTGCTTTGTTATTATGTTTTCTTGTGTGATAGGTAACGGACGAATCAGAATGTTTTCATTTGTTAAAAAATTGTCTGTTTCTAAATTTATTTCGACAAAGTTTTTCGGATAATTTTCAGAATTTTTTGTTTCAATATTAAACACGGCAAGAATAATAAAAAGAACTGCTGCAATGCTTAGTTGCAGGATAAGACCTCTGGTTTGTTCTAATTTATTTGTATTAAATTTCATAACTTTAGGGTTAATAAAGTTTTTCGGGATTTACGGTTTTTCCGTTTCTTGATATCCTTATATCAATTTTAGGGTACAATCTTATATCTCCCGTTATTCCGATTATTTGTCCTTTTTTTACTTTTTTGTTTATTGCAGCAGTCGGTTTGTAAATACCTTTGTAATATACGGTATCTCCTGTTTCTAATTTTTGTGTTATTGTATATTCCGAAAGTTCAAAAATTTTAGTTTCGTCTGTTGCTGTTATTATTCCGTCAAAAACTGAATAAACTTTCGAAAAACTTTTTATTTCGTAGCTTGTTTCTTTGTGTGATATTGCTATACCGTTTATTTTTTTATTTTCATAATAGGGGCTTATTATTTTGTATGAATTGTCGGCAAAAGGATTTCCGTATATTTTACCTGCTTCGGGACTGTCTGTTATGTATCCGTTAAGCGATGATGTTATTATCCAAACTGCAAAAGTTGTAACTGCAAGAACCGGTAACGAAATAATGAATCGTTTTTTTCTGATGTTTTCGCTTTCGGGAATGCTTATGAGTTTTATTCTGTTTTTTATTTCTTCTTTTGAAAAATTACTTACTGCCGATAAGCCGTTTTTTTCAGATGACAGTTTAAGTATAAGTTTTGAATAATCGGGCTTATTTTTATTTTCCGTAATAATATTATCGACAATAAATTCGTGAATAATCTTTATGTCTGCGGAAATATGTTTTGAAACAGGATTGAACCAACAAAGAGCTTTGAAAATTTCAAATATAAGATTGTCAACTGAATGTAATTGTTTTGCGTGTATTTTCTCATGTTTCAGTATTTGTTGCTGCTCGTTTGTGCCTGAGTTTTCAAAGTTTTTATTTAAAAAAATAAAATTGAAGAAAGAAAATACGCTTCCCGGGAAGTCTGTGAATATAAGGACAAAATCTCCGTCTATTTTTTTGCGGCTTTTTGATACCAAAAAGATTACGGAAAATATATTTTTAAGTATAACGAATATATATCTTAGAGTGCCTGATAACCATATTATAAACAGTATTTTTATAACTAAATCTTTGTTTAAAACAGAGTTTTCTTTATGTAAAAAACTGTCTTTTATATTTATAATACCGTTTCCGTTAATCAAAATATAGCTTATATTTTCGGATATGTTTTTTTGAGAAAAAAAGCCGGGTAAAAGAGGAATTGTAAGGCTTAAAATTAAAAAACCGTAAAAAAAGTATCTGCTCCAGGTAAAATATGAAAGTTTAAAATATAAGTATCTGTAAAACAAGTAGAAGATACTTGATATTATAGAGACTTCGGTTATATATATTAAAAAGTTAAGCATTTATTTGTTTTTATTTTGTTCAATTATCTCCATCATTTCTTCTATGTCTTTTTCGTTAAGTTTATTTTCTTTTACCATAAATGATACTACGTTTTTGTATGAATTGTCAAAGTAATTTGTCAAGAAATTTTTAAATACTTTTTTAGCATATCTTTTTTTTGAAATTTTTGGAGAATATTCATAGGTGTTGCCGTATTGCTTGTATTTCAGATATCCTTTTTTTTCAAGAATTCTTACAATTGACGATATCGTATTGTAAGGAGGATTATCCGGAAGTTCGGATATTATGTCTTTGACAAAGCCTTTTTTTATTTTCCAAAAAATATGCATTATTTCTTCTTCTCTTTTTGTAAGTCGTTCCATAATTTTTCTTTTTGTGTAAATGTATTATGTGCTTTTCGGTAAAAATAACGTAATAATAAATTTTATAACTTAATATTCAGTTGATAAACGGAAAAAACAGTAAGGTTATTGCGTGGTTTTTGTTTTTTTGAAAATAAAATGAGACTTTAAGCGGCACAGGAAAGGAATATTTTACCGGTGTTTAGGCTTGTAGCGAGATTATTTTACAACCATTCTTACTTTGTCAATTTTTGGTCCGTTAATTTCTATAATCTCAAAAATATATTTATCTGTTTCAATAATCTCATTTTTTTCGGGAATTTGCTCGTGAAGGAAGAATATATATCCTGCAAGTGTTTCGTACTCTTCAGATTTAGGCAACTCAAATTTGTATTTTTCATTAAGATAATCAACTTCAATACGTGCGGAAAAAATGAACTCTTTTTCATTAATTTTGTTTTCAGTATATATGTCCGAATCGTGCTCATCTTTTATTTCTCCGAAAATTTCTTCTATAATATCTTCTATAGTAACAATTCCGGATGTTCCGCCAAACTCATCGACAACTAATGCAACACTTTTGTGCTCTTTTAACAGTTTGTTGAGCAATTTATTAGCCTGCATTGTTTCCGGAACTATGGGCATTTTTTGCAAAGCAGATTTGATACTTTTAAACTGCTTAAAAATTGCTAAAGTGTGGACATATCCTATAATGTTATCAATATTATTTTTATATATAAAAATTTTTGAAAAGCCGCTGTTGATAAATTTTTCTTTAATAATGTCAATATCTGAGTTTATGTTTTCGGCAATAATTTCGTTGCGGGGAACCATACATTCTCTCACTTTTATTTCAGAAAAATCCAGCGCATTTTTAAATATTTTAACATCGCCCGACGTATCATTTTCATCATCTTCAATACTTGTGCTTTCAGTTAAGAAATAGCCTAAATCTGTTTTTTTTAAACTTTCACGTCCCTTTTTTATTTTAATTTTTTTTCCTGTAAACAGGCTTATAAAGCGTGCAGAAAACCATACACTGAATAATGCAACAGGATAAAACAGAACATAAAAAAACAGAACGGGAACAGCTAATTTTCCGAGAAAAAAATTTGAATTTTGCTTAAAAACAGTTTTAGGTAAGAATTCAGCCGTAACCAAAATTAAAACAGCAGACATTAATGTTTGAAGCGTAAGGACTATAAAGTCGCTTTTACTGATCCACTTTTCAATATAAGGTTCTGCGGCAGCAGCAAAAAAAATACCGTAAACAACAAGTGCAATATTATTGCCTACAAGCATTGTGGAGATATACTGCCCCGGATTGTTTACAAAAATACTGATAATTCTTGATGACGTATTTTTTTGCTTTTTATCAACCTCTATTTTAAGCCTGTTTGCCGAAACAAAAGCAATCTCCATTCCTGAAAAGAAAGCCGAAAAAATTAAAGAAATAAAGATAAACAAAATATGATATGTAAACATTCCCGGATGCTGTAATAATATTTAAACCGTTTTTAAAAGCTAAATATTTAATTTAAAATATAAAATTAAAATATTTCTTTTAATTTTGTTTGAAACTTTACAAATAAATGAAGAATTCGAATACCGACAAAATAAAAATTCTTGAAGCTGAGAATAAAAGACTTTCAGAAGAACTTCGCTTTGTTAAATCTGAATTTAAGCAAATTCTCAGAAGATATTCGGATATTTACAATAATGTACCTGTCGGAATTCTTCTTTTTGACTCTCAACTTAAAATTATTGACTTTAATGATGTTTTTCTGAAAATATTTAACGTAAAACCCGAAGATATCAGAAATTTTAACCTTGCCGAGATAAGCGATAAACGTATCTTGCCTGCCTTTTTGCAAGTATTTAAAGGCTTTGAAGGGTTTTATGACGGAGAATACAGAACAACGTTTAAAAAGCTTGATTTATACATATCGGTTCATACAAAACCGTTTACTTACGAATATGACGATAAAATAATAAACGGTGGAATAGCTCTTTTTAAGGATATTACGGAAAACACTTTGGCAGAAGGGGCGGTTAATAAATCGTATGATACTTTTCAGAGGGTTACCGATAATGTAAATGCGGTAATTTATGTGATAGATCCGGAGGACTTTACAATTCTTTTTATGAACAGTAAAGCAAGTGAAGTATTCGGAGAAAAAGCGGGAAAAACCTGTTATGCTGAATTTTTCGGAAGGAATAAGCATTGTGAAATTTGTCAAATTAAAAACTTAGAAAAAAGAAATGCAAAAATCGGCAGTTTTTTTGAAGCTGAATATTTTGAAAAAAAGACACAACAATGGTTTCACCTTTCATACGGATATATTGAGTGGATTGACAACAGAAAGGTAATGCTTTTGACTTCTATTGATATAACCGAGGTTAAAAAAGCTCAAAAAAAGTTTAGAGATAAAAGTCAGGAATTTGAAAACGCACTTAATAAATTAAAAGAACAAAACGAAAGAATACACAAACAATCAGAGGAGCTTAAAGTATCCGGAGCAATAAAAGATACTATGTTTTCTATTATTGCCCACGATTTAAGAGGACCTGTCGGAAATATAACATCTGCTTTAGATATAATCAGAGATGAGATAGACGAATTGAGTAAAGACGAAATATTAGAAATAATAAAACCTTTGAGAAATTCGGCAAGTGCTGCGTATAACTTACTTGTTAACCTTTTATTTTGGGCAAAAAATGAAAGCGGAGAAACTTTTTTTATTAAAGATGAAATCCTTCTTAATGACATAATTGATGATGTCTTAATTCTTTTTATGCCTAACATAGAATCTAAAAACATTACCCTTACAAAAAAAATATATGAAGAATTTTATTTGTCGGCTGACGAGCATATGATAAATACAGTTATTCGGAACTTAATTTCTAATGCCGTAAAATATACTAATGAAAACGGTAATATTACGCTTATTACCGATACAATACGCAAGAACGGTACAGAATACGTAAAATTTACGGTAAAAGATGACGGAATCGGAATTTCGCGAGAAAATATTTCAAAAATTCTTAATTCTAAAGAGTTCTTTTCTACATACGGAACAAATAAAGAAAAAGGAACAGGAATCGGAATTATTCTTATAAAAGATTTTGTTGAAAAACACGAAGGCTTTATAGACATTAAAAGCGGAACCGGAGAAGGAACCGAGATATCCGTATTTTTACCCGTTGAATAATCAGAATATGCTTAAAAAAATATCAAATAAACACTTATCGCTGTTCGGTATTTTATTAATATTTAGTTTGCTTATAATAAGCGGATTTATCTTGTCTTTTTTTATTCAGAAAAAAATTGTATCAAAAACAGATAATACACAAATACAAAGACTAAACTCAGCGACCGATATACTTTTTGAAAAATATGCCGACAGAAAAAAAAGAATAATAAGTTCACAAAGAATGATTTTGTTTTTTTTTGAAACGGCAGGCGAATTAACGGTAGATACATTAAAGAGCACAGAGATAACAGCAACCGATAAAGACGGAAATTATCAGAAAAAATTTGTACTTCCCACTCTTAGTTTTAATTCCGTAAAAAGACTTTCTTTAAATAATATTGCCGAAAAAATAACCTATATAAATAACACATTTATTGAAATATGGCAAAAATCCGGAAGTGAATTTGTTCGGGTTTCAAGCACGAAACCTAATGCAAGAAAAAAATATATTTTTATAGCAGATGACGAGCCCCCTGCAAATAAAATCCTAAAAGGGGAAAATGTCGTTATTGAAACCCGAATCACATCAGATTTAGTTACCCGAAAATCATTCCCCCTGTATAACAAGGGTAAAATAACGGTTTTTATAACCCTTGAAAATAATGAAAATCTGTTGCCTGCCGTAGGCAAAATATTTAAAAACGAATTAATTGTTTTCGGCAAAAACGGTAAAATAATTTTCGGCGGAAGCAAATATAAATTACCGGAAGATATTAAAATTTCAGAAGCTTTGCCTGTTGAGCATAAGGATATATTTGTAAAAAAAATAAATGAAGGGAGCTTATTTTATAAGTATATTCCTGAATTTTCGGTTTATCTCGGATTTTATGTGCCTAAAAGTGAAATAAATCAAAATTTAAGAGCTGTCAAATATTTAATATTCACATTTATAATTATAATCTTTTCGATTTTTGTCATTCTGTTTCTTTACTATGACTCTGAAATGAGAAAAAAATACTATAAACTGCTTCAGAGTATTAAAAAGATGGTGCCTGAAATTAATAAAAGCCGAAAAAAAAATAAAACATTAAGCTTTTTTCAGGAATATTTCAGTGAACTTAAAATCATCATTTCCGAAACGGCAAAAGGAAATTATAACGTTAAAGTTTGTGATGATTTTAAAGAGGACGCTTTAATAAAAAATATTGAACTTATAAAAAATAAGTTTGTCGAAATCGAAAAAGCAGAAGAAGAAAGAAAGAAAAAACTAATACTGAAAACAGAATTTGACAAGACAGCATCGGAAATCTCGGAAATTCTTCAGTATTCAGCAGATGTTACCGATTTATCTTCAAAAATAATAAAAAAAATATCAGAATTTACCGGAGCCGAACAAATTGCAATGTTTATAACAGAGGAAGATTTTCAACATAATAAAAAGTTGAAAATGGCAGCAAGTTATGCATATTCAAAAAACCGAACAGCGAGCCGAACAATTGATACGAACGACGGACTTACAGGCAGAGCTTTTTTGGAGAAACAAAGTATTTTTCTTACGGAAATCCCCGAAGACTATACATTTATAGAATCAGGCTTCGGATTTCAAAGACCAAATTGCCTACTGTTAGTTCCGCTTATTTTTAACAACGAAGTTCAGGCAATAATTGAGCTCGGAAGTATAGAAATTATAAAAAAAGAATATATCAAATTTATTGAAGATACAGGAGAAAATATTGCATCAACGATAGCAAACTTAAAACATTCGCGACAAACGGAAATTCTTTTGAAACAAACAAAAAAACAAGCAGAAGAGATTGAAAATCAAAGAAAAACGCTTGAGGAAAAAATAAATACACACAGAAAACAAAACAGAAATCTCGACAAGCAAATACTTCAGCTTATAGAAATTATAGACTCAATAAAAAGCGTATCCTACCTTATTGAGTATGACCTTAAAGGCTCTGTAATGGATGTAAGTTCAAAAGTAACAGATATATTTGATGCAGGCAAAAAAGACTTTATTTCAAAACTTCATAAAGACATTGTTCTTACCGATAATTATGATGAAAATTATAAAATGTTTTGGGAAAATTTACTTAACAAAAAAACTGTTAATATTGAAGAAACAATACGAATAGGAGACAGGAAAGTAACCTTTAAACAAACATACGTGCCCATTAAAAACGTAAGAAGGAAAATATACAGAATTTTGTCAATCGGAACCGTTAAAGAATAATTGTGAACGATTTAAAAAAAATATCAACAAAAAAAGCATTAAGTATTATTACATTAATAATATTTATAACGTCTGTCGGAATCACGGCTCTCATTTTAACATTAAACTTAAGAAAATACAAAAATTACAGCGATACTGAAATATCAAAATTTAAAGAAGAAAAATACTTTGAAACGGTGTCAGGAAAGTTTGAAAAAGCAGTTTTGACAACACGCATAAGTGCCGGTAACATTGATTATTCCGACCAAAATAATTTTGAAAAAACAAAAGCAAAACTACGTAATATTTTAAATTCCGATAAAAATGTTCTCGGGGCAGCTCTGTTTCTCGGAGATATTTCAGGAATTGAAAATAATGAGAGTAATTTATTGCAGGATACTTCGAGTAATGTTTTTATTACAGCTTTGTTAAAAAACGGAGAAAAAACAGAAACAGATATTTCAAATAATGCTGATTTTATTTTCAGTTTCATAAATATTAAAGACTTCGGAAACACAGCGGAAGTATTAATTTCAGAGCCGTTTTACGTAAAAACGGAACGAAAAAAAGAAAATGTTATCGGAATTACGGCACCGGTAAAAGAAAAAACATCTGTAACGGGCTTCTTAACCGTTTTGTATAATACAGAGACATTTACAGATTTTACTTCAGAAAAAAACATAAAATGCGATTACTTAATTCTGACAACACGCAAAAATATTGTAGCAAGCTCGGGGAGCAAATTTAATGTCGGAAAAAATATTTTAAACCTGCACGGAAAAGAAAACAATTTATACAATAAGCTTAAAGTGCCGGACAATAATTCAGGAAGTATTTTTAAAATATCTCCCGAAAATACAAATGCCGAACTTGAGTTTTTAATATCCTGCCCTGTTTCAGCCTATAATTATCAGAAAGAGAAGAATCCCGTATTTTGGATAATATTCTCTGTTATTTTGATTGCAGGCAGTCTGTTAATCTTGTTTTTTATTAATAAACTGCTTTTTCCCCTGAAAAAAATTGCAATATTTTCGGAAAAAATAAGTAGGGGAGAAGGGGAGAAAGAAAATCCGGAAAATACATATGCCGAATACGGCAAAATAATCAGTAATCTTAATAAAACAGTTTCTTATAATAACGAAGTATATCACTTTGCGGAAGAAATCAGGGCGGAAAATTTTGATACTCGAATAAAAGAACGCTCAGAAAATGACCGAACATCAAAAATGCTGAATAAAATTGCAGAGTATCTTAAGGACAGAGAACTTAAACGTGCAAATGAAGAAAAAAAAGTTTCTCAGCAACTATGGATGAGAAGAGGACGTTTTGAAATTTCGGAAGCAGAAAGGTCCGGTTCAAAAAACATTTCGGAACTGTCGTTTAATATTATCCGCTCAACAGTTAATTATGTAAATGCTCTTATGGGCGGGATATATTTATATGATGAAGAAAAAGAAGAGGCAGAACTGGTTGCTGCTTACGCTTATGATAAACAAAGACACCTGAACACTAAATTTAAAAAAGGGGAGGGGCTTGTAGGTGCATGCGTAACCGAAAAGAAAAAAATTATTCTTAACAAAATTCCTGAAGATTATATTAAAGCTGCAACAGGATTAGGAAGCGGAACTCCTTCATACCTGGCTCTTATTCCCGTATTTTTTAAAAATAAAATTAATTCCGTTATCGAAATAGCCTTTATGAGCAAGCCCGAAGACTATAAAATAGAATTTATTGAACAATTAAGCGATAATATCGGGTCGTGGATTGACGCATCAATAACAGGAACTAAAACGGCCAAATTATTGGAAATTTCGCAAAAACAAACTCAAAAACTTGCAGAAAAAGAAGAAGAATTGAATAAAAAAGTCATTGAACTTCAGGAAATTCAGGAGAAAACAGCAGAAATAAATACACGTTTCAAGAGTATATTAAGTGCTGTTAATAAGACAATTATGACTGTAGAATACACTCTCGACGGAACAATAATTAACTGTAACTCTGTTTATACGGAAGTGATGGGGTTTACGGCAGATGATATCAGAGGAAAAAATGTTGTCGAAATAGTAAAAGACCAGTCAGAGAGCCTTAAAAAAATTATAGAAGACGTAAAATCAGGAAAAACGATAAAAAAAGAAGTAAAAAGATACACAAAATTAGGTGAAGAAAAGCAACTTACCGCTACATATACACCTTATTATAACAAAGACGGAAAAATTACGCACATACTTTTCTTCGCATTTGACATATCAGATTTAAAATTAAAATAACGAATACTTTTCAGGCTGTCGTAACGCAAAAAAAGACCGAAAAGATATCTTTTCGGTCTTTTACTTTATTTATTATTTATTGTAATCAATCTTTCTTTTCCGGCATTTCAGACTTTTTAAATTCTGAATACACAAAATAAATAACAACTAATATAAACAAAATTGAACCTGCTAATGAAACTTTAACGGCATTTGACCATACAGAAGGCTCAAATTTAAAAACTACGGTATGTTCTCCTTCCGGAATCTTCATTGCTCTCAATACATAATTTACTCTGAAATGCGGGGTAAGTTTGCCGTCAATATAAGCATTCCATCCCTTTTCGTAATATATTTCAGAGAAAACAGCCAACTGATTACTTCCTGCAATTGTTTTATATTCCAGTTCGTTAGGTTTGTATTTAATAAGTTTTATGCTTGCCGCAGTATCTTTTCTGAAATTAAAAAACAAATTTTTAAAACGTTTGTCTGCAACAGCGGTTCTTTCCGGATTAAATCTGCTTACGGCTTTAATTTCTTCATCCGCAGTCTCAACTTCTTTAATTTCATTTACAAACCATGCATGTCCGAGAGCATATTTGTTTTTAATCGGCAGCATATCCGGGTTAACAATAATATATTTTGTATTAAGCATATTCAGTATTGATAAGTTCATCAAAGTTGCCTGAATGTCTAATTCGCTTGAAGCTGTATTTAAAGCATTAATAAGCTTTGAAATTTCTAAACTTATTCCGTATGTAATCAAATCTTGATAACGTTGCATTTTTGCTCCGTGATATCCGCCTATTGATTTGTGAAAATATGAGGTGCTTGCATCATTAAACGGACTTACCGTCAAGTTTAATACTCTGTAATCAGGGTCAGAATCTTTCAAGATAAACTCGTCTGCTTTAGACTTTTTAAAAGGAGTTTTCTCATATCTTGCACTAACAAAGTCTTCTGAATTTAAATATCTTTTATCAACAGCCCATAAATCAACTAATATAAAAATACCCAATCCGGCTATTAAATACTGTTGTTTTATTTTTTCTGATATGAAAGCCCATAATAATAGTGCGGTTACGACAACAAAACCGAGAGAACGCCAAGCATCTGCTCTGAACATCGAAGCTCTGTCTTTTGAAAGTGCCGAGGCAAAAATATCTGCAAGTTGTTGTGAACTTCCGTCATCTTTAAGACCGAAACTTCGTATAAACCACATAGCATCATTCTCATTTTGAAAAGACAAAATTCCGGGATTTATTATCAGCAATAAAATTATTCCGGATACAATTCCAGCAGCCCATTTTAATGCTTTAACAGCTTCTTGCTTTGATATTTTTTTATCAATTATGTTTTTTATCGCAATAATTCCGAGCAAAGGCATTGTAAATTCGGCAATTACAAGAATCATAGAAAGTGTCCTGAACTTGTTGTACCCCGGAAAATAATCTAAAAAGAAATCTGTCAGTAACATAAAATGTTTTCCCCAGGCAAGCATTATTGCAATAACGGTAGCTGATAATAACCACCACTTAATATTTCCTTTTACGGCAAAAAGCCCGAAAAAGAACAGAAATATAATTACAGCTCCTATATAAACAGGACCGGAAGTAAATGATTGCGGTCCCCAATATGTCGGCATTTGCTTTAAAATATCTCTTGTGTTCCCGACTCCGAGCTTTTTAAGTTCTTTATTCATTTCGGAGTCTTCGGGTAACTTGCCGTAAGAAGCTCCGCCGAACAAATTCGGAATAAGTAAATTGAACGTTTCCGTAACTCCGTAACTCCAAGCTGTAGCATAGTCTTTATCCAAACCGGAGGTTTTATTTTCTTTGTCAAAAGTAAGTTCCGACTTCCCTCTTATTGAATCTTTACCGTAATCAAGAGTTGTTGCAATATTTGTAAAGTTAACCGATACGGCAATCAGCGATGCCGCAGTAAGAAATATCGATGCAGTTAAAAATTTATTAAACTGTTTCTTTTTGAAAGAACTGACAGCTTCAAATATAATGTATATAAAAATAGTGAGCAAAGTATAAAACGTTATTTGTAAATGATTTCTGTAAAGCTGAAGAGCCAGAAAAAACATAACAACTAAAGCTCCTTTCAGTTTGTCTTTAGTATATGCATAGTAAACACCTGCAATTATAGGCGGCATATAAGCCATAGCAGATACTTTTGTGAGATGCCCTGCTTCAATTATTATTAAAAAATATGTTGAAAAGCCGAACGCAATTGCCCCGGCTATACTTAGCCAAGGGTCAACACCAAATAAAAGAAGGGCTATGAAAAACCCGACCAGAGCAAAAAAAACAAAATTAACGGGTCTCAATTTTCCGTAAGCATTCGTAAAAGTATAAATATATTTGGCAATATTATTCGGAGTGTAGTTTGATATCAGGTAAGCCGGCATACCTCCGAACATAGAATTTGTCCAAAGTGTATTTTCTCCTGTTTTTTCTCTGAAATCCAGAATTTCTTTTGAACTGCCCTTAAAGGTTTGTTTATCATGTTGCGATAATTTTTTTCCTTCTATAACCTCCGGAAAATATGCAAAAGAGAGAATTAAAAAAATTATAAAAGCAACAATGTAAGGAACGAAATTTTTCATTTTTATATTTGACATAAGAATTATTTTGATACAAAAATATATTTTATTTACGATAAATTAAAAATTAGTTTATTGATTATATATTGTTGAAAACAATATCTTGAAAGATTACTTTTTTTCATTTTTTTTCATACCTTTATATTCTCAATAACAACCAATTAGAAAATCCAAATGTTATATCGTTATAAATTTATAATAATAACGTTCTGTATTTTGTTTTTAAACAACAATTTATATGCACAGTCTGATACAAAAAAAGACAGTTTGTTAAATATAACTAAACTCGGCAAAGAAGATATTAAAACAATAAACGCTCTAAATAAACTTGCCGGAATTTATCTGTATAATAACACAGACAGTGCATTGTTTTTTGCGGAAACAGCAAAAAAACTCTCGGAAAAAATATCTTACGAAGAGGGAACGGCTGAGTCTTGCAATTACCTCGGCAGAGCTGATATCATATTGGGGCATTATAAAGAATCCTATAATAATTTTTATAAAGCACTGAGAATTTATGAAAAATTAAAGGATACTATGAATATTGCCAAGATATATTCAAATATCGGAACTATTCATTATTATCAGAAAAATTTCAAAAAAGCACGTAAATTTTTTGACCTTGCAATACAAATTTATATATCTGAAGACTATAAAGAAGGAATAGCAAATGTATACAATAATTTAGGATTAATTTATTCAGACAGAGATGTTTTAGACACTGCCGAATATTATTTTCTGAATACTGTAAAAATTGCCGAAGAAACAGGAAATACTAAAATTGAAATCAGTGCTTTAGGTAATATTGCAAGGCTGTATATGATAAAAGGAGAATATGAAAAGGCAGCAGAAGCATTTTTAAGAATTACGGAAAAAGCAGAAGATGTAAATGATAAATCCGTATTTTCAGTTACTTATACCAATATTGCTATGGCATATTTAAATATGGCAGAAATCGAGAAAAATAAAAAAATACGATTAAGCCTGTTGCATAAAGCTGTAAAATACGGGAATATGGCTCTGAAAGAAGCCCAAGGACTGAAATCCCATTCTTTACGGTCTTATGCATTTTATGTTTTGGCGGGAACTTATAAAAAATTAGAAAATTATAAAAAAGCGTTAGAGTATTATGAAAAACTGACAGCTGTTAACGACAGTATTTTTAATAGAGAAAAGACAGAAGCCATTGCATCGGTTGAAGCAAAATATCAAAACGAAAAAAAACAGCTTCAAATTGATAACCTTGAAAAAGAAAAGGCTGCAGATTATGAGATAATTAAGAGGCAGAAAGTAATTATTGCCGTATCTGCGGCAGGATTTATACTTGTTACAACTTTGTCCGTTTTCTTATTTATGCTCTACAGGAGTAAAAATAAAGCTTTAAAACTTTTAGACGAAAAAAATAAAAATATCACAGAACAAAGGGAAAAGATTTCGGCACAAAGAGATAAAATAAGTGAGATAGCTTTTGAACTGAAGAAAGTAAACAGAACTAAAAATAAACTGTTTACAATTATAGCTCACGATTTAAAAAATCCGTTTCAGGGAATAATAGGTTTTTCCGAAATGATTAAAAATAAAGCTAAACAAGAAGATTTGCCGGAGATATTAAAATATGCCGAATTTATTTATGATGCTTCAAATCAAACATACCGTCTTTTGGATAACTTACTTGATTTTACCAGAAGTCAAACGGGGCTTGTAAAATTCTCACCGAAAAATGTAAGTATAAAAAGTATAGCAGAAGAAGGAATTATTATATCAAAGAATAATGCCGAAGCAAAAGGTGTTAATATTATTGAAGAAATAGACGATAATGTAACGGCTTATGTCGATAAAAGTATGATTATTACGGTTATAAGAAATTTAGTTTCAAACGCGGTTAAATTTACCCCGAAAGGCGGAACGGTGAAAATAAAAGCCTTCGGAAAGAACAATGATGTTATAATTGAAATATCGGATACGGGTGTAGGGATTAAAGATGTCGATATTCCTAAACTGTTCAGAGCTGATTTGAATTTTTCAACCTTCGGAACACAGAACGAGAAAGGAACTGGTTTAGGGCTGGTTGTGTGTAAAGATTTTATTTTAAAGAATAACGGCAGCATCTCCGTAAAAAGTAAAGTCGGAAAGGGTAGCATCTTTACGGTAATATTACCTGCAAAGAAAGACGAAAAATAAACAATTTTTAACCTAAACGTAAAATGGGCAGACGTTTGGTAATTTCCGATATTCACGGATGCAGCAAAACATTAAACGCATTGCTTCAAAAAATAAATTTTACCGAAAACGATACATTATATTTTCTCGGCGATTATATCGACAGAGGTCCCGACAGCAGCGGAGTTTTAGATATTCTTATAAATCTGAAAGAAAATTATCCGTCTGTTTTTCCCCTTTCGGGAAATCATGAATACCAGATGCTTAAAGCCGAAAAAGAATATAACGATGCTTCATTTTATTATTTTGTAAAAAATTTAGCCAGAAGCAAAGACCTTTTGAATAAAAAAAGGAAACTCCGAAAAAAATATCTGAAGTTTATGAAATCATTAGCGTATTTTGCCGAACTTGACGATTATTTTTTGGTTCACGCCGGTTTTGATTTCAGAAAAAAATACCCTTTCAACGATGCGGTCGGTATGTTGAATATCAGAACTTTTAAATATGACAAAAAGAAAGCAAAAAATAAAACAATAATTGTGGGACACAGCCCGACTTATTATAAGAAAATACAGAAACAAATAAAAGCAAAAAAGAAAATAATATATTTAGATAACGGGTGTGTATATACCAAACCTCACCGACTTTATGACTATAAAAAATTAGGAAAGTTATGTTGTTATAATCTTGATACAAAAGAGTTAACTTGTCAAAAAAACATTGATATTTAAAACAAAAAAGCCCGACATTTTGCCGAGCTTTATGCTCCTCCTCTAGGACTTGAACCTAGGACCTGCGGATTAACAGTCCGACGCTCTAACCAACTGAGCTAAGGAGGAATTTTTTTAAATTAGCGATGCAAAAGTAATACGTTTTTTTAAAAAACAAATATATTTGCAGAAATTTTTTCATAAAAACTTAAAAAATTAATGAGTTTAGCTATAGTAGGAACCGTTGCATTTGATGCAATAGAAACACCTTTCGGGAAAACCGATAAAATTATAGGAGGAGCAGGCACTTATATCGCTTTATCGGCTTCTTATTTCGAAAAAAACACAAACCTTATTTCCGTTGTCGGCGAAGATTTTCCGAAAGATTATCTTGAAATACTGAAAAAACACAATATTGATATCCGGGGTATTCAGATAAAAAAAGGCGAAAAAACATTCTTTTGGTCAGGAAAATATCACGACAATATGAACAAAAGAGATACTCTCGTAACAGAGTTAAACTCATTGGCAAGTTTTGATCCGGTTATTCCCGATGCTTATCAGGGTTCGGAATATCTTATGCTCGGAAATTTAACTCCCTCAATTCAACGGGTGGTTATCGAACGAATGAAAAAACGTCCGAAATTTGTTATGATGGACACTATGAATTTTTGGATGGATAAAACACCCGAAGATTTAAAAGAAACTGTTTCGATGGTTGACTTACTGTGTATCAACGATGAAGAAGCACAACAATTTTCCGGAGAACATTCTTTGATTGCGGCAGCCGAAAAAATACTTTCCG
The DNA here is from genome assembly GCA_026987795.1 of Bacteroidales bacterium. GTDB lineage: Bacteria > Bacteroidota > Bacteroidia > Bacteroidales > JAADGE01 > JAADGE01. Next base: position 2,696 of record JALSMF010000108.1, on the reverse strand, counting down.
AAGGTCCGAAATTTCTAATCATAAAAAAAGGGAAACACGGGGCTTTACTTTTCGATAAAAATATGAATATTTTCAGTGCTCCGGCTTTGCCCGTAAAAACTGTTTTCGACCCTACCGGTGCCGGCGATACTTTTGCGGGCGGTTTTATCGGCTGGCTGGCAAAAACCGATGATTTGTCTTTCGATAATATGAAAAATGCCTTGATAATCGGTTCGGTAATGGCTTCTTTTAATATCGAAAAATTCGGAACCGAACGTATTCAAAAACTCGAAAAAACGGAAATATCCGAACGTATTGAAAGATTTATTCGCTTAACTCAATTTGATATTGAAACTAATTTGTTGTAAACATTGTCGCAAATTACTTTTTTACAATTTTCAAATGCAAATCATCCAATTGTAATTTGTCGATTTCGGAAGGTGCATCAATCATTAAATCGCGCCCGGCATTATTTTTCGGAAACGCCATAACGTCTCTGATGCTGTCGGAGCCGTTAAACAAGGCAACCCAGCGGTCAAAACCGAAAGCAATGCCTCCGTGCGGCGGTGCTCCGTATTTAAAAGCATTCATCAAAAAACCGAATTGCTCCTCGGCTTCTTCTTTCGTAAATCCGAGATGTTTAAACATTTTTTCCTGCATTTCAACAGTATGAATACGAACGGAGCCGCCGCCTATTTCATTTCCGTTTATAACCAGATCATAGGCATCGGCTTTTATGGCATCCGGATTTGTTTCGAGCAATTCTGTGTCTTCCGTTTTGGGAGAAGTAAAAGGGTGGTGCATGGCATGTAACTGTCCGGTTTCTTCGTCTTTTTCAAAAAGCGGAAAATCAATAATCCAAAGCGGAGCAAATTTATTTTTATCCCTTAAGCCCGAACGTTCGCCCATTTCCAGACGCAATTCGCCGAGTTGTGTTAATGTTTCTTTTTTATTTCCGGACATTACCAAAAGTAAATCTCCCGGTTTTGCCGAAAGTTTATCAGCCCACGTTTTTAAATCATCTTGCGAATAAAATTTATCAACCGACGATTTAAAAGTTCCGTCTTCGTTATACTTTACATATACCAAGCCCTTTGCTCCTATTTGCGGACGTTTTACGAAATCAACCAATTTATCGAGTTGTTTTCTGGAATAATTTGCAAGTCCTTCGGCACAAATTGCACCGATATATTCGGCATCGTTAAAAATTTTAAAGCCCTTGTTTTTTACAATTTCGCTTATGTTGTGAATTTTCATTTCAAAACGGATATCCGGTTTATCGGAACCGTAATTTTCAATTGCATCATCGTATTTTATTCGGGGAAATGCTTCTTTAAAGTCAATATTTTTTACGGTCTTGAAAAGGTGTTTGGTCATTTCCTCAAAAACCGAAAGAATATCTTCTCGTTCGACAAAAGACATTTCGCAATCAATTTGCGTAAATTCGGGTTGCCTGTCGGCTCTGAAATCCTCATCTCTGAAACATTTCGTAATTTGAAAATATTTATCGTATCCGCCTATCATCAGCAACTGCTTAAACACTTGCGGCGACTGAGGAAGGGCATAAAATTTTCCTTCGCTCATACGAGACGGAACAACAAAATCTCTGGCTCCTTCGGGTGTTGATTTTATTAAAAAAGGTGTTTCTATTTCAAGAAAACCTTTATTGCTTAAAAAATTTCTTATTTCTTGCGCCGTTTTATGTCTTAAAATAAGCCCTTTTTGGACAACAGGTCTTCTTAAATCCAAATAACGATATTTTAAACGAATTTCTTCGCCTCCGTCAGTTTCGTTTTCTATGGTAAAAGGCGGAACTTCCGATTTGCTCAAAATTTCCAAATTTCGAACCGCTATTTCAATGTCTCCCGTCGGCAATTCCGGATTTTTATTGCTTCTTTCGGCAACCGTTCCTTTAATTTTAATTACAAATTCTCGTCCGAGTTTTTGTGCTTCTTCGCTTAATTCAGCATTTGTTTCTTCATTAAAAACCAATTGTGTTATTCCGTAGCGGTCTCTTAAATCAACAAATGTCATCCCTCCTAATTTTCGCACTTTTTGTATCCATCCGCTTAAAGTTACCTCTTTATTTATATCGTTTAATCTTAATTCTCCGCAGTTATTTGTTCTGTACATTATTTTTTATTTTTGATAAATTTCGGCAAATATATAATTTTACGTATTAGGAATAGGAATTCTTAATCATTAATTTATATGATATATGCAAAAACAGGATATTTTTTCGGACGAGTATTTTATGAAACAGGCATTAATTCAGGCACAAATTGCTTTTGAAAAAGGAGAAGTTCCTATAGGTGCCGTTGTTGTCTGCAATAAACGGATTATTTCAAAAGCACATAATTTGACAGAAACATTAAATGATACGACTGCACATGCCGAAATGTTGGCAATTACGGCAGCGTCAAATTTTCTCGGAGCCAAATATTTAAGAGAATGCACCTTGTATGTTACCGTTGAGCCTTGTGTTATGTGTGCAGGTGCTGCATATTGGTCTCAAATCGGAAAGATTGTTTACGGCACAAAAGACGACAAAAGGGGATATTCCGTTTTTAATAAACAAATTATTCATCCTAAAACAAAGATTTCTGCGGGTGTGTCGGAACCTGAATGTAAAGCATTAATTACAAACTTCTTTTATGAAATAAGAATAAAAGAATAACTTTGTCGTAATATTTTGTATATGTCTGAAATTAAAAGAT
>JALSMF010000107.1 GCA_026987795.1 Bacteroidales bacterium | reverse complement strand
AATATGTTTTTACGAGATAACCGTTGCAGTTATGATTTTTATTACTAACTTTGCAGATTAATAAATTTCAGGGTTTCTCATAGGTTGATTATTTTGCAGCTTATGGGAAATTTTTATAAAGCAACAAATATAAATATCAGATATATGGAAAATTTAACAAAAGAATTTATACACAGTTTGCCTAAAGCCGAACTGCACTGTCATCTTGACGGTTCTATGCGTGTAGAAACAATAATTGATTTAGCCAAACAACAAGGAGTAAAACTCCCGGAAACAGACCCCCAAAAATTAGAGCATCTTTTGGTTGCAGGTCCGTGGTGCGAAAGTTTGGTTGATTATCTTAAAGCCTTTGATATTACTACTTCGGTTTTGCAAACAGCAGAAGCTCTTACCCGGGCAACCTACGAACTTGCAGAAGATGCCGCAAATGAAAATATCAGATACATTGAAATCAGGTTTTCTCCGTTGCTTCATATGAAAGGAGGTCTTAACCTTACGGACGTAATAGATGCCGTAATAAAAGGAAAAGAAAAAGCCGAACGGGAACTGAACATTATAATCGGTATTATTGTTTGCGGATTAAGACATTTTTCTCCGGATAAATCATTGACTCTTGCAGAACTGTCGGTAGCATATAAAAATGCCGGAGTTGTCGGATTTGACCTTGCCGGAGCAGAAGAAAATTTCCCTGCAAAAGACCATAAAGAAGCTTTTTATTTAATTGTAAATAACAATATTAACACAACTGTTCATGCCGGTGAAGCATACGGACCCGAATCTATACATCAGGCAATTCATTACATAAGTGCCAACAGAATCGGACACGGAACAAGATTAAGGGAAGACGGAGACTTATTGAACTATATTAATGACCACCGAATTCCGTTGGAAATGTGTATAACGTCTAATGTTCAGACAAAGGCTGTTAAAGATTTGCAGAGCCACCCGGTAAAATTTTATTTTAATTACGGAATAAGAGTAACATTAAATACAGATAACCGATTAATTTCAGGGACAACCCTGACAGATGAATATTGGCTTGCCGTTAACGAGTTCGGGTTTAACGCCAGAGAGCTTAAGTATTTGATTATAAACGGTTTTAAATCGGCATTTTTACCTCATAAAAAGAAAGTTGCTTTAATTAAAAGCGTAATGAAAGAGATGGAGGAAAAAGGTTTAAAAATAAGCACTGAATATATGTAGAAAAAAGCGGGTTATTATTTCCCGCTCTTTTTTTATTCGTATTTAGAATAAAGTTTTAAAATTTCACTTCTCATTTTTGTTAAATCGTCTTTTGATGCTGTCTGAGAATAAATCCTGACAAACTCTTTTGCTTTATCATATTTAAAAAGAGAAAGTTGTGCGGCATCAAAATGAGGAAAGTTGTGTGAATTTCTTATTAAGTTTATACAATCTCTGAAATTTTCCCACTCTAATTTGTATGGTACAGCCAAATAATAAAGAAATCTTTCATCTGATTTAAAAACGCCTTTTTGTATTTTTTTCAGATTTACGAATTTTCTTATCTGCACTCGACTTGTATAAGGGGCAACATTCTGTCTTTTAATAATGTCGATACCGTTTTCCGACAGTTTTTCAAGAATGAAGTTGCCTTCCGAAACATCTTCTGCATGATAAACTATTACCGGTGTAGGTTTGTTAAAAAGATTAAGGTGTGCATAATTCATTATCAGATTCTTTCCGTGTTTTTTCATTGCCTGTCTCAGTAAAACCATTTTGTTTTCCAGGCATTCGTTAAAAGGCTTTACGGCAATATACAATACTTCCGGTGTTTTTTGCACTTCCGGTTGTTCGGAATAATATGAGCCGAAAGGGCTTTTGCTGATTAATACCATTCCCTTTGTGCACTCTTCACACAGAGACAAAAATTCTTCTTTCACAAGACATGCTAATCCTTTCATAAAATTACAGTTTTAAAATTTCTCCCAATATACAAATTTTATATTTAAAATAAAAAAGTTCCGGCTACTAAAAAGGAGGCTTCTTTTAATAAAACCTCCTTTAGATTTGAAGTACAATTTTTTATTAATTATTCTTCTTCAAATTTTATTACTTCTACCGGGCATCCTTCTGCTGCTTCTTTTATCGCGTCTTCGTTTGCTTCAAAATCTGCTCCTTCTTTTACTTCTGAAAGTTCATCAACTTCAAAAATATCTTCAGCAACTTCTTCACAAAGTCCGCACGAAATACAGCCGTCTTCTACCCATACTTTTTTAATAGCCATAATGTGTAAAATTTAATTGTTTGTATTATTATCTGCAAATTTAAAGAAAAAAAACAGACCAAAAAAGAGCTTATTTAGAACAAGTCTAAACAATGGTGTCGAAACCTGCTTATTTCAGGGAGTATAAGAAAGTTCCTAATTTAAAATGATTTTTTCATTTTATAATTTACGCCTCTTTCGTTCAGGTAATTTAAGATATATCTGAAATTGTTTTCTGACACTCCTATATATTCCGGCGGAGAAATACCTTTTTTATCATACAGCCCGTCAGCAATCATGTTTAAGGCTGCGGTACAGGTATATCCTGTTGTTCTTGCCATAGAAGTTGTATTCGATTTCTCGTCATAAACGTCAAATAAATCATAAATATATTTTACGTTATTTCTGTTTTCTTTTCCTTCGCAAATAACTCGCATAACGGTAAATTCCTTTTCTCCTTTTTTTAATTCCCATTTCGGAAAAAGCAGTTTTGCCGTTAAATCTAAAGGGCTTATCATTTTTCCGTCAACTTTAATTTTTTCTTTGTCAAAAAAGCCGCAAGCCCTTAAAACTTTCATATATTCGACAGTTCCGGGATACCGCAGGGTTTTTTCTGTCATATTCGGTATTTTCATAGTTTTTATTAAACTTCGAAGCCCGTCGGAATTAAATGCTTCCAGAGTGCCGATATTTTTAAAAGTTATTAATTCCGTGTCTGACAAAGCTTCTCTTACAACAGTTTTTCCGTTTTGTATATAACGTGCCGGACGTGTGTATTCCTCAATAACATCAATAGGTGAAAATACGGCTTTATAGTCAAAGGGCCATTCTCTCACGAAAGGTAAACCTCCGACATAACACTCATATTTTTCAATTATCATATGTTTATTATAATAACCGCAAATAATATTGCCCATACCGGGAGCAACTCCGCAGTCAACAATCGCCGTAACGTCTTTTTCTTTTGCAAGCTTATCAAGTTTGAAAGCATCTTCCGGAAAGAATGAAATATCAACAACGTTTTTACCGGCATTAATAATTTGTTTTAAAGTTTTAAACCCCATAAAACCCGGAACGGCACAAACAGCAAAGTCGGCATCTTTAACAGCCTTCTGAATCTCTTCATCGACGTTTAAGTTTGCTTTATTTGTTTTTATGCCGAACTTTTTTGATAAAAAAACAAGGTTGTCTTCATTAATATCGTAAGATGTTACGTCAAACTTTTTGTGCAAATCAATCGCAATAGTTTTTCCTACAAGCCCGGCACCGAGAACAGAAACTTTTTTCATAACCTTTAAAATAACAAAAAATCCTTACTCAAAAGTAAAGATTTTTTGTTAAATACGG
>JALSMF010000106.1 GCA_026987795.1 Bacteroidales bacterium | reverse complement strand
AACTAAAACAACCGATAAAGAAACATCTTCAATAGGTTTCGGGATATTTTATATGATTGTAAATGTAGGCGGGTTTGTAGGTCCTTTTATTGCTTCAAAATTAAGACATACGGGTGACGGCAACAACTGGAAACTTGTTTTTTATATGTCAGCGGCAGCAATTTTGACAAACTTAATTATAGTATTGTTTTTCTATAAAGAGCCTCACAGAGAAAAATCAGATAAAAAATTGACAGAAGTTATAAAAAATTCGTTAAATAACATTTTGACAGCTCTTAAAGATACTAAATTACTGATATTTCTTATTATAATGGTCGGTTTTTGGACTATGTTTAATCAATTATTTTATACATTGCCGAACTTCATAGAACAATGGATTGATACTTCTGTCTTGTATAATGCTCTTAATAATATTTCTCCTTGGCTGGCAAATGCTTTCGGAACAAAACACGGAGATATAGCTCCTGAGATGATTATTAACTTGGATGCCGGGATGATTATTCTCGTTCAAGTGCTTATTTCATCAATTGTGATGAAACTAAAACCGGTAAATGCAATTATCACAGGAATAATTGTAAATGCAATAGGTATAGGCTTAGCGTTTGCTACGAATAATGCTTTTTTCGTTATTTTCGGTATCGTAATTTTTGCTGTAGGTGAAATGGCAAGCTCGCCGAAATTTACGGAATATGTGGGAAGAATTGCACCGAAAGGAAAAGAAGCTCTTTATATGGGAACTTCATTTTTGCCGGTAGCGGCGGGAAATTTTCTTACGGGCTTTTTATCGGGAAATGTTTATCAGAGTATATCAGATAAAATGTCACTACTGAAAAAAGAGGTTTCCGCAAGAGGCTTGCAGCTGCCTGAAATGTCTAAAGAATTTTCTAAAAATCAATATTTTGAAGAAGCGGCAAAACAAATGGGAATGGGAAAAACAGAATTGACTCAATATTTGTGGGACACCTATAATCCTGACCATATTTGGTATATTTTCAGTGCAATAGGCGTTGTTACTGTATTAGGCTTACTAATTTACGACAAATATGTTTTAAAAAGCGTAAAGAACTGATTTTTTATAATTCTGTGCTTTGCTAAATACAAAACGCATTACTTTAAAAAACTATATTGCAGACAAAAACAGTCGGTTTTGTAAAAAAGTTGTATGAAAATGAAACGAATATATTTCGTGTTAAAATATTTAAGGTACAGCTTAACGGCAAAGCATAAAAAAGGTTACGGGATACACTCCCCGTTTTTGTATCATTTTGTCAGTGAAATTTTATACGGAAACAGATATTTTTATGCTTATGATGATATTGCCGAATTAAGGTACGATTTGCTCGAAAGTGAAAAGAGAATAAAAGTAAAAGATTTCGGTGCCGGCTCAAAAGTGATGAAATCGAATCTTCGAAAAATAAAAAACATTGCCCGATATTCGGCAATCAGAGAGAAATTCGGCGAGATGCTTTTTCGTATGACAGAATATTATAAACCCGAAACAATTATCGAACTCGGAACCTCTCTCGGACTCGGGACTTTATATCTTGCAATGCCTGATAAAAAAGCAACTGTATATACCATAGAAGGCTGCCCCGAAACAGCAAAAATTGCGTACAATAATTTTAAAGAACTGAATATCGGAAATATAAGGCAGATTACTGGAAATATTGATGATAAATTACCGGAATTGTTAAACAATTTAAAAACAGTTGACTTTGTATATTTCGACGGCAATCATACAAAAACTGCAACCTTAAATTATTTCAGGCAATGTTTGAAAAAAGTGAATAACGAAACAATTTTTTATTTCGATGATATCCATTGGTCGAAAGAAATGGAAGAAGCATGGGAAGAAATTAAAAAAAACGAAAGAGTAACTTTAAGTGTTGATTTATTTTTCAGCGGTATAGTATTTTTTCGAAAAGAACTGTCGAAAGAAAATTTTGTCGTTAAATTTTAAAATGAAATACCCATACCTGATAAATCTGATATACAAGGCGGGAAATGATTATTGCACATACAAAATTTTGTAAAAAGTAATGCTTAAGAACAGCGGAAGAGTTAAGGAAGTTTATGAAAAACTTAAAGGAGAATAAAAATGAATTTGCAAAAAAGGACAGATGCTTTTATACAGTTAGGCGAAAAAATACAAGACAGCAAAGAATCTTTAAAACAAGGTAGCCATAATTTGTGGTTTACTCCCGGTTTTATTGACTTTGCCTTAACGGAAACGGCAAATTCGCTAAAAAAAGAAAATCTTGAAAAATGGATTGCAAAATATCCTGAACTGCAAAAACCAAAAACCAATAAAAGGGTAGGAGTGATAACTGCCGGAAATATCCCGCTTGTCGGGTTTCATGATTTTTTGTCGGTGCTTATAAGCGGAAATTATTTTGTCGGAAAATTATCGTCAAAAGATGATAAGCTGATGCCGGCAATTATAAAAATGTTGATTGACATTGAGTCTGAATTTAAAAAACGTATTTTTATTACCGAAGGTAAATTGGAAAATTTTGATGCCGTAATTGCTGTCGGCAGTAATAATTCGGCACGTTATTTTGAATATTACTTCGGAAAATATCCGCATATTATTCGAAAAAACAGAAATTCGGTTGCCGTTCTTGACGGAAGCGAAACCGATGAAGAATTGCAACGGCTCGCCGATGATATTTTTTTATATTTCGGGTTAGGGTGCCGAAACGTTTCAAAACTTTTTTTGCCTGACGGATATGAACTTGATAATATTTTCAGAAATTCATTAAAATATAAAAATATTATTAATCATAATAAATATGCCAATAATTACGACTATAACCGGGCAATTTATATGATGAACCGAATAGATTTTAAGGACAACGGCATTATGCTTATGAAAGAAGATATTGCTTATGCTTCTCCGGTTTCCGTTGTTTATTATGAAAACTATTCAAAACCTGATACCGTAAAAAAACGTCTGCAAACCGACAATGAAATGATACAGTGTGTCGTTTCAAAAGAAAGATTTGCAGATAATTCGATATATTTCGGTGAAAGCCAGAAGCCGCAACTTTGGGATTATGCCGATAATGTTGATACAATTAAGTTTTTGACAGAACTATAACTGAAAAACATGAACAACTTTTCTCGTTTTGAAAAATGGTATTCTGCCCATGTGATTGACAATCACAAAGAAAAAATTACCGTTAAAATTAAAAATTCGACTGATTACGGCTGGGAAGTTTCTGTCGACTTCAGAAAGACATCGTATAAGCATTTGAAAAATTTATATGAAAGTAAAAAAATATCGAACTATAATTATTATACCGTAAAAGCGGAAGGTAAAGAATTTATTGCAAAAGGCGATTTTACAAAATTAGATTTTTTGCTCGGAAAATTTTTGTATTATATAGGCAACTCGGAAATTTATGATTACGAAAAGGACTTTTTTATGAGCCCTGATATTCAGAATTTTATTTTTGAAGACGGCGATAACGATTTTATATTTCTGCATTATACCCCTGAAGAGGGAACTGCCCGAAAAATTATTGAAACCGGGTTCAGGTTTATAACATTTGATAAAACTACAACAAAAATTCGAAACGATGTTATTGATTTAAGTTATAACCATATTATTCGTAAGCCGTTCGGTAAAAATGTTGTCGTTATAAGGATTTCTAAAAAACTTTATGAAAAATATCTGCCGTTAATAAACAAGAATCCGAATAAATTTCTGAAAACAGAAGAGGTTTTGATAAAAGAAAAAAAATATAACGGAGAGCGTGAAGAATTTTTATACACACTTCATAATAAATATATTAAAGGTTTTTTTAATTATACTACGGGCATAATTGTGAAAAATCCGGAGTTTGATTCCGGATTTGACTCTGACAATTTTATAAAAAACATAAACCTTAATTTATAGCAAATCACTTGCAAGCTCAGCTAAGTAACTTCTTTCGCCTTTCATTAAGTTAATATGAACAAAAATATCCTGCCCTTTCATTCTGTCAGTTAAATATGACAATCCGTTAGATTTTGAATCCAAATAAGGAGAGTCAATTTGGTTAATATCGCCCGTAAAGACAATTTTCGTTCCTTCTCCGGCACGAGTTACTATAGTTTTCACTTCAAGAGGTGTGAGATTTTGAGCTTCATCAATTATAAAGTATGCATTGGACAAACTTCGTCCTCGTAAATATGCCAAAGGCGTAATAACAAGTTTCTCTTCTTTAAGCATCTCGTCAATTCTTGCAAAATCTTTACTTTGCCTGCCGAATTGATGCTTAATTACCGTGAGATTGTCAAAAAGGGGCTGCATATACGGTCCTATTTTAGCTTTTTCGTCTCCCGGTAAATATCCTATGTCTTTGTTTGAAAGTGCAACAATAGGTCTGGCAAGCATAATTTGCTCGTAATCTCGACGTTGTTGCAATGCAGAGGCAAGAGCGAGGAGTGTTTTTCCTGTTCCTGCTTTTCCTGTTAATGTTATAAGTTTAATTTTGTCGTCAAGCAATGCTTCCATTGCAAAAGTTTGTTCGGCATTTCTCGGTTTTATGCCGTAAGCTGTTTTTTTGCTGACTTTTACTACGGTTTCTTCAACATAGTTGTATTTTGCCAAAGCACTGGAATTACTTCCTTTAAGTATGAAAAAACTGTTTATTCCGGGCTTGGGGTTAAGGTTAAACTCCGATAAAGGTAAACCTGCTTCCTCCTGATACATTCGCGAAATAAGTTTATCATCAACATTATCATATAAATTAACCTCTTTGTGAATATCTTCAATATTTCGAACTTTATCAGATTTGTAATCTTCGGCGTTTATGCCCAAAGACTTGGCTTTCATTCTCATATTAATATCCTTGCTGACCAGCACGACCTTTTTATCCGGGAAATTTCTTCTGTAATAATCAGCGACGGCTATTATCCTGTGGTCGTTTATGTCTTCTGATAAAGACAGTTTCATCTCTTCGGAAAACGGTTTGCCGAGTTCTATTTTTAATTTTCCTTTTCCTTCTCCAAGCTCAATGCCTCCGTTAAAAAGGCTGTCTCCGGCAAGCTTGTCTAATTCTCTCATAAACTCACGGGCGTGATAATTAATTTCTTCGTTTCCTTTCTTAAATTTATCTAACTCTTCAAGAACGGTTATGGGAATAATTATATCATTATCTTCAAATTGCAGTAAACTTGTATAGTCATGCAGAATGACGTTGGTATCAAGAACAAAAGTTTTTTTAGCCATAATATTATTTTTTCAAAGTTTATTAAAGTCCAAATTTAAATATTCTTTTTTCGCTTTCAAAGTATTAATCCTTTTATTTTAATTTTGCAATTTAATTTAATAACCTGTTATTTTATTAAGTGAATTATACAGAAACAATAAAATATCTTTTCGGAAAATTGCCTATGTATCAAAGGCAAGGCAAAACAGCATTTAAAAAGAACCTTAACAATATTACCTTACTTTGCAAACACTCCGGAAATTCGCAAAATAAATTTAAAAGCATACACATAGGCGGTACGAACGGCAAAGGCTCGGTTTCTCATATTTTAGCATCGGTTCTGCAAAAAGCCGGATACAAAACAGGTTTATATACATCGCCTCACTTAATAGATTTCAGAGAACGAATTAAAATTAACGGAAAAATGATTCCGGAAAAAGAAGTCATTGATTATGTTGAAAAAAATAAGTTTTTATTTGAAGACGTTCAACCTTCTTTTTTTGAAATGACCGTTGCTTTGGCTTTTAATTATTTTGCGGAACAAAAAACAGATGTTTCCGTAGTAGAGGTAGGTTTGGGAGGCAGGCTGGACTCTACAAATATCATAACCCCGTTAGTATCCGTTATTACAAATATAAGCTATGACCATACACAATTTTTAGGAGAAACACTGTGGGAAATTGCAACAGAGAAAGCCGGAATTATAAAAGAAAAAATACCTGTCGTTATCGGAGAATTTCACGAAGAAACTGAAAAAGTTTTTATTAACAGAGCAACGGAAAAAAATGCAGATATTTATTTTGCAGATAAGGAATATTTTGTTGATTACAGTATGATGAGTACAGATTATAAGCAAATTTTAAATATTAAAAAAGGACAAAAAACTGTTTATCCGAATTTAAAGACAGATTTACTCGGAATATATCAAAAGAATAATATTATCACGGCTTTAAAAACGATTGATGTTCTGAAAAAAAGCTTTGAAATAAGCGATGAAGATATTTATTCCGGCATTACAGATGTTTCAGGTATCACGAATTTTAAAGGAAGATGGCAGGTTCTGAATTACAACCCGCTTGTTATTGCCGACTCGGGGCACAATAAAGCCGGTTTGCGTGAAGTTGCAAAACAAATATCGGAAATACCGTTTAAAAAACTTCACTTTGTTTTCGGAACAGTTAATGATAAAAATATTGATGATATATTAAATTTACTTCCCCGATATGCCCGTTATTATTTTACAAAAGCAAAAATTCCCAGAGCATTACACGAGGATATTCTTTTGAAAAAAGCAAGAAAAGCGGGTTTGCAGGGGAATGCTTACAAAAGTGTAGATGAAGCGTTAAATGCAGCCAAAAAAAATGCAAAAAAAGAAGATATGATTTTTATAGGCGGCAGTACGTTTATTGTTGCCGAAGCAATATAAAGAGATAATCACGACCTGATAATCGACATTCATAAAATAAATTCACTGATTTATGACAGATTTTGTTTATTTTGCGGTAAGGATTGTCTTGTTTTTTCACTTAAATAAAACAGTGTTTAAATCTTAACCGAATCAAAATTGAATAAATAAAAAAAAATCGTTACTTTCGTAAATTAAATTTTAACAACTTCTATTTATATTAAAATACTATATGAAAATGTTCAGTCGCTTTTTTCTGGTTACATTTACGATGTTTTTAAGTTTCTGTGCAACATCGCAGGTATATTATAATGTTAATATAGCCTTGGCAGACCCCGAAAATGTTGATTCACTTGATTTAAACAATGCCGGGTTATCAAACCTGCCGAAAGATATAGGTAAGCTTGAAAACCTTACATACCTGGATTTAAGTTTTAACGATTTAAAAAAACTGCCTTCCGGACTTGCTAAATTATCTAAACTTGAAACACTTATCATAGAAGAAAATAAACTGAAAGAGTTGCCCGGTAATTTCGGAAATCTGAAAAATTTAAAAATTCTTATTCTTACAAGTAATAAAATAGAGATACTGCCGAAAACCTTTACAGAACTGGAAAATCTGACCGTTCTCAATCTTTCGCACAACAGAATAATCGAAGTGCCTAAAGAAATTTTAAAACTTCCTAACCTTAAAGAACTCAATCTTTCTTACAATAAAATTACAGAATTGCCTAATATGAGCAAACTTACGAGTTTAGAGGTTTTAGACCTGTCAAAAAACAAGTTTGTCGAATTTCCTAAAAGTATAGTAAAAATACCGAATCTTAAAATACTGAAGTTAAACAGAAATAAAATTCTTGCATTAAGTGAAAAAATTAAGGAAATGACTAATCTGCAGGAACTGGATATGGAATATAACAAGATGGATGCAATACATCCTGTTATTTATGAAGCAACCGGTATACAGAGAATAAATTTCGGGTTTAATAAGATAAAAGCGATACCTGCAGGCTTGCTTGAAATGGACACCTTGAAATACATAGATTTAAGAGGAAATAAGATTCCGGCAAAACAAATTAAAGAATTGCGGGATTCTTTGGTAAATTGTGATATTAATATGCGATTAAATACAAACGAACTGCAAAATGCAACAGAATACACCTCTCTTGAAGAGGCTCTTAAAAACCCTGAAAATGTTTATATCCTGACACTGATTAATACTCCCGTAATACCGCCGGAAATTGCAAAATTATCAAATCTCCAGTCGTTGAATCTTGAAGAGAACAATATTACAAAAATACCTTATCAGATAGGAGAGCTTACAAACCTGGAAATTTTAAAACTTGCAAGAAACAGTATTTCCGTTATTCCAAGTTCTATAAAACGTCTTAAGCATCTTAAAATGTTAGATTTAAGGGACAACGAAATAAAAAGTGTTCCTAAGCAAATAGGAGAACTTAAAGAGTTGCAATATATTGACTTGAGGCAAAATAATTTGACATCTTTACCCGAAGAGATATGCAATATACCAAATTTAGAAGTTCTCAGTATAGAATCAAACAGTATAACATCGTTGCCTGAAAATATCGGGAATTTGAACAAAATGGTAACCCTTTATGCAGCCAAAAATAAAATTAAAAGCTTGCCGAAAAGTATCGGGAAACTTAAAAATTTAACTGAGTTGGATATAAGTCAGAACGTAAATCTCAGTTCGTTGCCGCCGGAAATAGGACAAATGGAAAATCTTATTAAACTTTCGGCAGGGAATAATAACCTGAAAGAAATTCCCGAAGAGACGGGAAATATAAGAAACCTGTCGGATATTAATCTTCACGGAAATTTTTTAACATCTTTACCGCAAAGTTTAATCAATTTGGAATACCTTATAATTTTAGACATCAGTTCAAATAAATTCGAGACTTTTCCTGAGGTTGTAACGGAAATACCTAATTTGAACAAGCTTTCCGTAAGTGATAATAAACTTAAAAGTTTACCCCCGGAAATAGGTAATCTTATTTTTCTTGAGGAACTTGACTTGTTCGGAAATCAACTGACGGAGCTTCCTCCGGAAATTGGTAATATGGAGTCACTTTCGGTATTGAACCTTTTCGGGAATCAAATAAAGAAAATGCCTGAAGAAATAGCTAACTGCCTAAGTATACGCTTGATAGATTTAAGAATGAACCCTGTTAACGAAGGTGATAAATATAAAATAAGAACCTATGTAAACGGAGCAGAAGTCAGATTTTCCGATTAATCAAGACTTAATCCGGATCTTTCTGAATCAGTCATAATCTTTGTGTATTTTTCCGGGCTTAAATCTAAAAAAAAGTAGTGAACCGGATTAACAGGCTTATTGTTATATTGAATTTCATAATGTAAATGCGGTATCAAAGTTTTTCCTGTCATACCCGCAGTTCCTATTTTTTCTCCTCTTTTTACCTTATAACCGGTTTTTACGAATATTTTGTCTAAGTGTGCATAAATTGTTTTATAGCCGTTTTGATGGTCTATGACAACTCTTTTTCCCAATCCTCTTTTTCGCCCCGATTTTATAACCTTACCGTTTGCCGCAGAAAAAACAGCAGTGCCTTCAGGAACGGCAAAGTCAATACCCGGATGAAAAACCAAAGATTTATAAACTTGGTCTATACGCTTTCCGAAACCGTAAACCGGATATTTTAAAAACGGATTAAAAACCGGTTGTATTGCAGGAACGTTGTCAATGTCTTCTTTTTGTATTAATTTTGTTAAATAATCGTATTCTTTTTTTGTGTTTTCCGCAATTTTAAAATTTCGTTTTATTCTTATCTTGTTCGTATCAATAATAGATTTTGTGTCAGTCCTTGAAAATTTTGTGTAAGGATTTTTATTTTCAAATATTGAATTATCAGGTAAACTTTTAAAAACCGATTGGTAAATTATCTCATCTTTTTTTATTAATTCTTTTAAGTATTTGTCATTCTGTTTTTTACGTTCAAGAAGTAAGTTGTATTGCTCTGTCAGTATTTTATTCTCACGAGCTTTTTGCTTTTTAATATTTATGTCGAAAAACAAAACATAAATGAAGAATATTGTTATTGCAATAATTACGGCTCCCACAAAAATTGACAAAAGGTTAATAAGTAATTTTTGCTTTTTTGTTCTGTCGCTGCTTTCAAACTCAAGAGTTTCAGGGTTATATTTGTATTTTCCGTCTGTCATCATTTATATTTTTTGCAAAGTTAAAAAAACTATATCGTAAAATTCAATAATTGTAAAATTTCAATTTATTTGACTATTTTTGCATAGTATGTTTTTTGACTTAAAATTATAACGGAGTTAATGATGAAATTTAAACAAATTATATCTTTTCTTTTTCAAAAGCAATTTCTCATACATTACGGAATTGCAGCAGGCACAATAATTATAATACTATCCGTAACATTTTTAGGCTTAAGGATTTCAACAAATCACGGAGAAGTGCTTTCTGTTCCTGACTTTACGGGCATGACGGTTAAAGAAGCAAATGAAATTGCAAACCGAAAAAATATTAAAATAGAAGTTATAGATTCGGTTTACAGCGGACAGGGAAGAAGAGGAACAATAATAGATCAAAACCCTCCTCCGGATATTAAAGTTAAAGAAAACAGAAAAATTTTTGTTACGATAAAATCTGTTATGCCTAAAATAATTAAAATGCCGGACTTTGTTCATGCAACATTGGTGCAGGCAAAAGCAGATATTGAAACCTACGGCTTAAGAATAGGACAAATAATATACGAGCCTTCAATATTTGATAATGTTGTTTTAGAGCAGAGATACCGCGGCTTAAAAATTGAACCCGGAGCAGATATTCCGCAAGGAGCGGAAATAGAGCTTGTTTTGGGCAAGTCTTCAGATATGGGGAATACTGTAACCCCTGATTTATACGGGCTTACATTGGAAGAAGCGGAGCTTGAAGCAGCAGAATTTATGCTTAATATAGGCACTGTTTTATATGACGAAACCGTTATTACCTATACTGACAGCACTCTTGCAAAAATTATAAAACAAAGACCTGAACCGGGAATTTCATTTAAGCCGGGAGATCAAATAGATATTTGGTTAAGTATGAATACCGATTCAATATATGATAATTAATAAAATATATCATTCGCTTTTTCGTTATCCTTATACATTTATAATTTTTTTATTTTAATGAGAAATATTCTGTTACCGGTGTTGTTGCTGCTTTATGCAGAGAGTTTATTTTCTCAGGAGTATACTGTTTTTTTGAACGGTAACCCGCAGATTCAAAAAATTGCAGATAAAAATTCGGCTGTTTATAAAAAAAATAAATCCCTGAAAAGTATCGCAGAATTACCCTTTTGGGATGATTTTTCAGAAAATAAAATATATCCTGACACATCTCTGTGGACAGATAATCAGGTGTATATTAACAGAACCCTTTCTGTAAATCCTCCTTCTTTAGGGGTTGCAACTTTAGATGCGGTTAATTCTGCGGGACAAGTTTATGACTATGCAAATTATAATGAACCGTTTTTTGCGGATACACTTACGTCAAAACCCGTTAATCTTAATTATCCCGGAAATAATACAATTTTTTTGAGTTTTTTTTATCAGCCGCAAGGTATAGGAGATGCTCCCGAAACCGGAGATTCTCTATTGCTGGAATTTTATGCTCCGGAAGAAAATAAATGGAATACGGTTTGGGCTGCAGCCGGAAGCCCAAATAAAGATTTTGAATTGGTAATGATACAAATTAATGACAGCAAATATTTGAAATCGGGTTTTCAGTTCAGGTTTAAAAATATTGCAAGTTTCGGAACCTCAACCTATCCGAGCTTAGCAACAAATTGCGATTTCTGGAATATTGATTATGTTTACCTTAACAAAGACCGAAATATAAATGATACAGTATTTCACGATATTGCTTTTACATCACCTTTGCATTCACTTTTAAGCAATTATGAAGCAGTCCCGTGGGAACATTTTAAAACAACGACATCTCAAACACTAAATAATAATATTGACATTTCTTTCAGAAACAATGATGATGTGATGAGGCTTATAGACAGCCTGAATTTTTCAATGAAAGATTTAACGGGAACATCAGGGGAGCAGTATTGGAAAGCCGGAACGTATACACCTTCTCCGTTTTCTGATTATGGCGTAATTTTGTCCGGTCAACCGTTTGTTTTTTCTTATAATAATGCTGATACGTCAGATTTTTTACTTACTGCAGAAATAATTACAGATTCCTATGACTCGGTAAAAAATAATAAGGTCTCTTACGTTCAGAAATTTAAAGATTATTATTCTTATGATGACGGAAGTGCTGAAGCCGGCTACGGTATTTACGGAAACGGAACAAAATACGGACAAGTAGCCCTTAAATACTCACCGCTTAAATCCGGATATTTAACAGGAGTTGATATGTATTTTACACAAGCATTTCAAAACGGAAGTCAAAAATATTTTTGGATTTATATTTGGGAAGCAGGGCAAGACGGAAAACCCGGAGACACAATAAAAACATTTGAAGGCATAAAACCTGAATACGAAAACGAAATAAATAAATTTCATAAATATATTTTTGACGAGCCTGTTTTGATTGAAGGTGATTTTTTTATAGGATGGACACAAACAACTGAAGATAAATTGAATATAGGCTTTGACTTTAATACAGACAACAGTGCTAAAGCTTTTTATAATATCTCCGGAGAATGGCAACAGTCTTCCGAAACCGGAAGTTTAATGATAAGACCCGTATTCGGAGATATTGCCGGTAACATAGAGTATAACGAAAAAAAGACACTGACCGTTTATCCGAATCCCGTAAAAGATATTGTAAAACTTAATTTTAACAGAAGTCCGGGTAAAACTTATTACCTTCAGGTTTTTGACATTCAGGGCAAGTTGATTTACAGTAACGATAACTTTAAGCAAGATTATTTTTATGCCGGAAATATGAAAAACGGAATATATTTCATAAAAATAACAAATAATAATTCAAAAATGTTTACCGCAAAATTTGTTAAACAATAATTTTTTAAGTCAGACTAAGAATATGAAAAGAGCAATATTTCCCGGCTCATTTGATCCGTTTACCGTAGGACACGAATCTGTTGTTAAAAGAGCTTTGAGTTTTTTTGATGAGATAATTATAGGAATAGGGTATAATTCCGAAAAAAAAGGTTTCTTTTCGGTAGAAAACAGAATAAAAATTATTGAAAAGGTTTTCGAGTCTGACAGTCGCGTTTTTATTAAGAAATATAATAAACTTACCGTTGATTTTTGTAAAGATGAAAATGTAAAATTTATTTTACGCGGCTTAAGAACAGCAGTAGATTTTGAATATGAAAGAGCAATTGCTCAAATGAACAAATTTTTAGATGAAGGCATCGAAACGGTCTTTTTACTTACCGAAGCTGAGCACACACCCGTAAGCTCTACCGTATTACGTGAGATTTTAAGATATGGAGGAGATGTGAGTAAATTTATTCCCGAATGTGTTGATATTAAAAAATATATGTAATTTTTTCCTGATTTGAATTTTTTATTGTAAATTTAGTGAAAACTGAATTTGCAAAAATATGTCTGAAGAGGCTTTGTATTATACACAATTAAGCGACAAGAAAGTAAAGTGTTTGCTGTGTCCTCACAATTGCCTTATAGTTGAAGGTAAAGCGGGAATTTGCAATGTCAGAAAAAACGAAAACGGCAAATTAATATCTTTAAATTACGGTCAGTTATCGGCAGTTCACCTCGACCCTGTTGAGAAAAAACCTTTATATCATTTCTTTCCCGGAAAAAACATCTTATCTGTAGGAAGTATCGGCTGTAATTTAAAGTGTAATTTCTGTCAAAACAGCAGTATTTCACAAGTCGAAAAAGGAAAAGGAGTAAGTGTTACCGTATATAAGCCCGAAACTATAGTTAAATATGCTTTGAAAGCAAGGAAAAATATCGGTGTTGCGTACACCTATAATGAGCCTGTTGTTTGGTTCGAATTTATGGCGAAAACAGCCGAAAAAATAAGAAAAGAGGGAATGAAAAACGTTATGGTTTCAAACGGATACATAAATCCGGAGCCTTTAAAAGACTTGCTGCCTTTAACAGATGCTTTTAATATTGACCTGAAAGCTTTTTCCGATACTTTTTACAGGAAGCAGGCTAAAGCCTCTTTACAGCCCGTGCTGAATACTTTGCGACAAATTGTAAAATCAGGAAAGCATCTTGAAATAACAAATTTAATTATTCCTTCACTTAATGATGATATGTTTGATTTTGAAGAAATGCTCAAAACAATATCAGAAATAACAGGAAAAAATACCGTTTTGCACCTTTCAAGATATTTTCCTTCCTATAAATCGGAAATTCCTCCTACGCCTAAAGAAACTTTACTTAAGTTGTATAATAAAGCAAAAGAATATCTCAACTTTGTCTATCTCGGGAATATTATTTCTGAAGAAGGAAATGATACAATATGCCCCGTATGCAATAAAGTTGTAATTGCACGAACATTACGTTATACAAGGTTTCCCGGATTAAAAGACGGAAAATGCCTGTTTTGTAATGCTGATATTCCCGTAATTCAATAAAATAAGATTAAATTTCTCGCTCTTTTTCTTTGAAATTTATTCCGAATTCCTTAAGTTCCTCTAATATCGGGTCGTATATGCTTTTTGAAATAGGAATTTGTATCCCTTTTTCTTTTATTTTTCCCGTTAAAATCATTTTTACGGCGATTCCCACCGGCAGACCTACTGTTGACGACATTGCGGTATGCACGTGGTCTTCACCTTCAATTACCATAGAGGAGCAAATTTCTTTCTTTTTACCGTTTATTTCGTACTCAAATTTATGCTGCATAACCAGCATATCTCTGTCTCGTTCTTCAAATTTCCATTTTTCTTCCAGAAGTTTTTGAAGAATCTGTGCCGGTGTTGCATTTTTCAGACCGATTTTTTTGTTTTCAAAAATACCGAGCCATCTTAATTTATACATAACAGAGGAGTCCTCGTCAATATTTAAATATTCCGAAATTTTTTCTTCAGTTGTTAAATTCGGATTATACTTTAAAAATGTATTTACAAAATCATTGTAGGTCATGTTTCCCGAGTCCTCCAAAGTGTAAGTGTCATCGGTAGCACCAAGCTGCACAAAAACATTCCATGCTTTACAGAAGCCCGGACGCCTCATAGTTCCTCTTATCATTGTGGGAATATCATCTAAGCCGTAAGAATGTCTGTATTTTAACGAATCTCTGTTAGGGTATACTTCAAATTCTCCGTATCCGTCAACATAAGTTCTTTCCGTTCTTTTAAAAAGCTGGTGGTAAGGTATATATTTATATTTTTTATTTCTGATAATTTTTGCAGCGGGTCCTTGTCCTGCCACGACAACATTTCTCGGGTTCCATGTAAACTTATAATTCCACGGATTATTATCAAAATCAGGGGCTACCAAACCTCCGGTATATGAACGAAATGCCGTGATTTCCCCGCCCGTTTCTTTTATTCTGTCAATTATTTGCATTGCCGACATATGGTCAATGCCGGGGTCAACCCCGATTTCGTTCAGAATCAAAATACCGCTTTTTTCAACATCTGTTTTCATTTCTTTTAAACTGTCGGAAACGTAAGATGCCGTAACCATATCTTTCTTATACTTTATGCAGGATTCAGCAGGTAAATGATGCATTCTTGCCGGAAGCATCGATATTACTATATCTGCATTTTTTATTTCTTCGCTTCTTTGTTTTTCGTTAAAAATATCAAATTCAACGGCTTCGGCGTTTTTATGACCCTTTAATTTTTCTTTTACAGTATCAACGGAAACATCGCCGACACGCAATTTCCAATTATGTTTTTCAGAATTGTCAAGTAAGTATTTTATTAAAGTTGATGCAGATAACCCTGCTCCTATAAGAAATATTTTTTTCATTATTTTTTAATGTTTAAAATTTGTGCTAATGTAAATTTCATTTTTTTATTAATGAAATTATTTTTCACGGTTGTTAAACATACATTATTTTTTCGCAAAGGTCTGATATTTGATAACCGCTGCGGCTGTAACACGTTTTTACGGAATAACAAAAAAGTATTGCTGTCTTCGGTTGTAAAAACTTTTGAAGTTTAAGGTTTAAACTTTTACCTTTGAGTTTTTCTGAAAAGTTGTTTTTTTATGAAACCTGTAGAGACACCCTTAATGAAACAATATAACCGAATTAAATCTAAACATCCGGATGCAGTTCTGTTGTTTCGTGTAGGTGATTTTTACGAAACATTTTCTGATGATGCAATAAAAGCTTCCGAAATTTTGGGCATTACTCTTACAAAAAGAGCAAACGGTGCTGCATCTTATGTGGAGTTGGCAGGATTTCCGTATCATGCACTTGATACATATTTGCCGAAACTTGTGCGAGCGGGGCAAAGGGTTGCAATCTGTGAGCAGCTGGAAGACCCTAAAAAAACAAAAAAAATAGTAAAAAGAGGTGTTACCGAGTTAGTAACTCCCGGTGTTACAATAAGTGACAATATACTAAACCATAAAGAAAATAATTTTCTTGCGGCGGTTCATATAGAAAATCAAATTACGGGAGTTGCGTTTTTGGATATTTCTACCGGCGAATTTTACCTTGCACAAGGGAATAACCGATATATTGATAAGTTATTATCAGGTTTTTCTCCTAAAGAAGTTCTTTACGAACGCAGCAAATACGAAAAATACAAAGAAATTTTCGGAACTAAATATTATTCATACAAGCTTGAAGACTGGGCTTTTACTGAAAGCACTTCTGAAGAAAGATTACTGAAACAATTCGGGACAAACTCTTTGAAAGGTTTCGGAATACACAATTTTTCATACGGAATAACAGCGGCAGGTGCAATACTGCAATATTTAGACTTGACTGAACACCGTGACATAAAGCATATTACAAAAATATCAAGAATTGAAGAAGAAAAATATGTTTGGTTAGATAAATTCACAATTCAAAATTTGGAACTGTTTAATGCATCGGGAGAAAAAGCAAAATCTTTACTTGATATTATTGACAATACGGTTTCTTCCCCGGGCTCCAGGCTGCTGAAGCGGTGGTTAGCTTTTCCTCTTAAAGATGTAGATTTGATTAACGAAAGGTTGAATCTGACAGAGTTTTTTATTAATAACGGTGAAATTTCCGAAAAAATTAAAAAGCTTATAAAACAAACAGGAGATATGGAGCGAATGAGTTCTAAAATTGCTTCGCAACGCATAACTCCGAGAGATGTCAGTCAGCTTAAAAATGCACTCTTTGCCGTTGAAGAAATAAAGAATATTTGCAATAATTCGGGTGAGCATAAATTGAAAAAAATTGCAGAAACACTTAATCCGTGTTTTGTTGTCAGGGACAGAATTGAAAAAGAAATTCAAGACGACCCGCCTACTGCCGTAAACAAAGGAAATGTTATAAAAGAAGGAGTGTCTGCCGAGCTTGATGAGTTGAGAAATATCGCTTTTTCGGGAAAAGATTATTTGGACAATATGCAGCGTAATTTAGCTTATCAAACAGGCATTGCGTCTTTAAAAATCGGGTTTAATAATGTATTCGGATATTATTTTGAGGTAAGAAATAAGTATAAAAATATGGTGCCTTCGGAATGGATAAGGAAACAAACTCTTGTTAGCTCAGAAAGGTACATAAATCAGGAACTGAAAGAGTATGAAGAGAAAATTCTCGGTGCTGAAGAAAAAATTCTTGCTCTTGAAACCGAACTTTACAATAATTTAATTAATGATTTGTCAAATTATTTGGCACCCGTTCAGGAGACAGCCGGAGGGATTGCAAAACTTGATGTTCTGATTACCTTTGCCGAAAATGCACGGGAAAGTAATTACTCAAAACCTGAAGTTAACGAGGGCAATAAAATTGAAATAAAAGCAGGCAGGCACCCTGTTATAGAAAAACAGATGCCTATTGACGAGAGTTATATTCCCAATGATATTTTTCTTGATGATAAAGAGCAGCAAATAATCGTAGTTACCGGACCTAATATGGCAGGAAAATCAGCCTTGCTTAGACAAACGGCATTAATTGTTTTATTGGCTCAAACCGGCTCTTATGTTCCTGCCGAAAAAGCAGAAATAGGTTTTACGGATAAAATATTTACAAGAGTAGGGGCTTCAGATAACATTTCTTCCGGAGAATCAACTTTTATGGTTGAAATGAACGAGGCTGCCGGTATTTTGAATAATATGTCCGAAAGAAGTTTAATTCTTTTTGACGAACTCGGCAGAGGAACAAGTACTTATGACGGTATCTCTTTGGCTTGGTCTATTATAGAATATATTCACGAGCATCCGACGGCAAAAGCAAAAACATTATTTGCTACTCATTATCATGAGCTGAATGAAATGGAGAAATCTTTTTCGCGAATTAAAAATTACAATGTTTCCGTTAAAGAAGCCGACGGTAAAATTATTTTTCTGCGAAAACTGAAAAAAGGCGGAAGTGAACACAGTTTCGGTATTCACGTAGCGAGGTTGGCAGGAATACCCAAGAGTATTCTGAAACGAGCCGAAGATATTCTTAAAGAGTTGGAAAAAACACATAGAAAAGAGGATATTATAGAAAAAACAGGGGAAATAGCAGCACATCGGGAAGGATTGCAACTTACAATGTTTCAATTGGATGACCCTGTTCTTAAACAAATAAGAGATGAGATAATAAATCTGGATGTTAATAACTTAACACCGGTAGAGGCTTTAAATAAATTGAATGAAATTAAAAAGTTTCTTAACTTGTAAGTTTATTTTCTGAAGCTATATCTTAAAATACCACCCTATGTTCAGCCATATTGCATTATCTGAGATTTTATTTAAAAAGTTGCTTATACGATAATCCAAACCGATTTCAATTTTATTGCTGTCTTCTATTTCATAACCTAACAATGATACGGCTCTTATTTCGGAACTTGTTATATTATCGGAAAGTTTCATTAAATATTCGGTGCCTGCTTTTATATAAAATTCGTTCGGGTCAATTTTATTTCCGTTTAAAGGTTTTTCAAAACTGAGCCTGTATCTGAAACGATATGATATTATATCAGATTTAAAAGTTTGGTCGGCAGACAGGCGGTGTCCGACTCTTGAAGCATTTAAATTTTGGACAACGGAGAACTGCTGAATAATTTGATGCGAAAGGTTATTTCCTTCGGCTCGCATTCTGTATCCTAATGCAAATGATTTATATGGTGTTCTTTTTAAAGAAATTAATGCGGAAATATCCGTCAGTTTATGGTTGTAATTAAACTCAACATCACTGCCGTCAGTTTTTTCAAAGAAAACCTCTCTTAGCTCAATGATGTTTACTAATTTTAAGTTTTTCGGCAACTTTACGGATATTACTGTTTTCGGCAAGACTCCTGCCGAAGTTTTGTTTTGTGCGTTAATATTGCTTATTGCCGTAATTATCAGAAAAAAAAATATGGTTAATCTCACTGCTCTTATTTTATCAAAAATCTAAATTATCCGTCGGTCTGCTTATTATTTCCGAAACTTTCAGAATGTTTCCGTTTTTATCCGACAATACTTCATAAAATTTAGTAGTTGAATCTTTTTTTGCCTTTAAAACCAATTCATAATTTAGTGTGTAGGGTTTCTTTGAGTGTCCGTAAGAAATAAGTTCGTGTAAGGTATTGTCGCATGCTATCCACTGTATTTGGGTTTTTTTAATTTTGTACGAAGCAAATATTTTTAATAAAGACTTATTTATATTTTGCTTTATTTCCGAGTTCATATTTTCAAATTTAACTGTTTTTTCTGCGTCTATTACGTTTCCCGTTGTGTCAAATTCAATGCTGAACTTGTAACCGTTCAGTTTTCCTTTTGCTTCAAAAGTTTTTCCGTCCGAACTTTCTTCCGAATACCACTTGCATTTTGTAAAAGATTTTTTTATAAAGCTGACAGCTTTGTCCGGAGCATCTTTCTCTTTTATCCTGTATTCTTTTTCATACTTTGTTTGTCCTGAAACATTAGCAGAAAATATTACGGTTATTACCGTTATTAAAATAATTTTAAAATTCATATCGCTTTATTTTTAATGTTCAGCCTTTTTTGAAGCATAATTTTGCGATAAGTTTTTGTTATAAAACCTTACAATATGTTTGAAGTTTATGCAAAAAAAAGACTTTATTTCATAATAAAAAAAATAAAAAAGCCCGATTATAAAAACCGGACTTACAAACAAAACATAATCTTTAATTTATATTGTATGTTACAGACAGCGTATATGTCCTGCCTAAATTGTATGACTGAAAAATATATTCTTTATTTTCATAGGTGTAAGTTTTTTTATGGTCGGCATTAAGAATGTTGCTTATTTTGAGTTTTGCCTTAAAATGCTTTCCTATTGACTTGGATATATTAAATTTCAAATCGGGGTATGATTTTTTGTAAATGTTGGGAGTAGCTCCTTTAGTAACTACGGCAAGTTTATCTCCTTCAATATTGAAAGCAGAATTTATGTTTAAACCTTTTTCGTAATTATCATAGCTTATAAAAGCATTTATAACCCAAGGGGCTTGCCCGTACATAGGTCTGTTTACGGTAAGGGTACTGCTTTCGCTGCCGTAATCATCAACATATTCTACTTCCGATTTCAACAAAGTAAAGTTTCCTCCGGCATAAAAATTCGGCATATTTATTTCGGATAAATGTTTTTTTATTTCAATTTCAATACCGAGCATTTTCGAATTGTCGGCATTTACGTAATGAAATTCAGGATTGTTGGCTCTCGGGTCATCAATAAGTTCAATAGGTTTTACAAAATATTTATAGAATAAACCTACAGAAAATATATCACCGTGTTCGCCGAATATTTCATACCGAAAGTCTGCATTGTCAATTATGGTTCTCTGTAATTCCGGGTTTCCTATAACACGCCATCCTTCTTTAAAATCGTAATAAGCATAAGGGGCAATTTCTCTGAATGTTGGTCGTGCAACGGTTTTAGCATAAACAAATCTTAAATTTGAGCTTTTCGTAACACTGTATTTTAGATTGATAACCGGTAAAAAATCGTTAAAAAACTGCTCTGCTCTTACATATTTAAAGTGTGTTTTTTCTACATTATTTTCAATAAAGGTATAATCTCTTTCATATCTTAAGCCGGAAATGATTTTGAATTTTTTATTTATGTTAAAATCAATCATTCCGTATGCTGCAAAAACAGCTTCTTCTGCCGTATAGCTGTTGTAGGCATCGGTTAATGCATCGTTCAAAACGTATATGCCGTAAATTGCGTCATCTGCATTTTGTCCTGTATTTTCATCGGATAAATATTTTTGAATATCTCCGTTAAATGATAATCCCTGTGATAAAATATCAAATTTTCTTGAAGCAGAAGTTCTGTTTTTATATGTAAAAGCACCTCCGGTTTTAATTTTTGCAGGATTTTGAAAGAATATGACAGGATAAGTAAGGTTTATTCTGCTGTCTGAGTTTATTTCCGATAAGTCTCTGTAAAATCTGGCAGGAGAGGGGTACGCATTATAGCTTATTTGAAAAGATTCTCCTTGCCTGTCATAATTAAAAAAACGTAAATCGGGTTCTTTTTGTTTTGAATCGGTATAAGAAGTTATCCACTCTATTTTTAATTTTGAGAAATCGGGTAAAATATGATTGCCGGAAAATTGTCCTGATAAA
>JALSMF010000105.1 GCA_026987795.1 Bacteroidales bacterium | reverse complement strand
AATTGAAAAAAGTTTGTAGTTCCTGATGATGAATTATACCTGATTATTAGTTTTACTTCAATATTGCCTGCGGGTTCGTATATTGAAGGTTCGATTGCCGATTCACAATTTGTAAGGTCTTGTCCTGCTGTGTTTGTCATATTGTAAGAACTTCCTGCTTGCCAAAGCGGAATTGTTGAAACCATATTTGTTGCTCCGGCAAAGCCTCTTACGTCAAGTTTCATAGCCGGTGTAGGTGTCCCTATTCCTACATTATCGGTTGATTTTGACAAGTATGTATAGGAACTAACGGAATTTCGTGTCCATAAATTGTTTCCTTCGTTTCCGATATACATCCATGATGTTCCGTCGTAATAGTAGAAGCCTTCGGTATTATCAGTTTGATATACCATTAACCCTTGTGCGGGAGATGTAATATTTGTTCTTTCGGTTTCAAGCATTCGCGGAATTAATAAGCCCTTTTGGTTTGATTTTATATCAAACATAGCTGATGCATCAGGGCTTGAACCGTCGGAATTGACGGCAACTTGAGAGAAAGAAACTGTATAAACCAAAACTGTTAATATAATTAGTAAGACAGAGTTTTTCATAATTCTTATTTTAATTTCGGATAATTATCTTTTTGACTGTTATTTTGTTTTTATTTTCCATAATTAAAGGGTAAATACCCGGTTTTAAATCAGAAATATTAATTTTATGTGTATTTAGTTCCCTATTTATTTTGATAATGGTTTTTCCTGTTATATCACAGACTTTTATTTTAACCGGTTCGTTGCTTTCTACGGTAATAAAATTATTTGCGGGATTAGGAAAAACTTTAATATCTGAAGTTTCGGGTTTCGTTATTCCGGAAGTTGCCTGAATAATAATGTTTTCTGTTATATCTGAGTTCTGGATATTAACGGATCCGGACACAGAGGAGTATCCGGCGGCTGATACGATGTAATTTATAGTATTATTTGTTCCGTATATAAATTTTGTATTTCCGAAAATATCGGTATTGGCAGAACTGTAGCCGATAATTGTAACAGTTGCGTTTTTTATGTTATTTCCTTTTGTATCTTTTACATTGAATGTTATTTCGGCAAACGGTCTGTTAAGTTGAGTATCCGTGAAAACGTAAAAATCGCCGGGATTATAATAAATTGTTTGATTTACGTCGGTTACTTCGTAAGATTCTCCCGTGAAATAGTTATACCATGTTCCGGTGTGTTGAAAGCTCGGTGTCATATTAAAGCCGGTTGTTGCAAAGTTTGCGGTAATACTTGCATTTAAACTGTTGCCTGAATACCAAATTCGTTTGCCTTGTCCTGAAATATCTTGTCCGTAAGTTCCTGTGTAAAAAACATCATTTTGTGTTTTTAGTTTTGACATTCCGGCATAAGTCCAATACAATTTTTGACGATTGTAGTTTTGCATATATTCCCAATGAACAGGTTTCGCGGAGGTTCTGCAGTCTCCCGTATATGTTCCGTCTTCGCATAAGAATATACTTTCATCGTATCCGATTTCTTCAAACTGCCATAACATTTTAGGACCGGCAATTGCCATATAAATTGCAGCTTTAGCTTCATTTCTTTTAAGTGAAATAAGGGTGTCTCCGGCAAATCCGTTTCCGTATGCTAAACAATCATACATTATTCGTTCTTCATCATGACTTTCGGCAAACGGAATAAGATTAGGGTATGTAAAGCCTCTTTCCTGCCAGCTTGCCCAAGAAATGTCACTGTTTGTGTCGTAACCCATGGTTGCCTGAGCAAATTGTTCGTTCATAACTCCCCACATAAGACAACCGGTGTTTGCTAAAACAATTTCTTCATCGTTATTTGCAAAATGCTCTAAAATGACATAAGCATTTGGGTTAACGGATTTTATATAGTTGTAATAATCAGTGATAATGTCAATTCTGGATTGGTCGTATTGGCTCCATGCAGCAATATCTCCGCCTGTATTATTTTGAGTAAATCCTTTAGATAAATCAAATCTGAAACCGTCAATTTTATATTCTGTTAACCAATAATTTAAGTTGTCTTTTATTAATGCTCTTGTATCCGGACTCTCATGATTAAAGTCGTATCCTATGCTGTAGGGGTGGGTTGCATATTGGTTAAACCAGGGGTTATTTGCGGCGGGAATATTATTAGTTTTATCCCAATACATTTGCACAAAAGGCGAGCCGCCGTACATATGGTTGTAAACAACATCAAGGATAACTGCAATGCCTTTTTGATGGCAAGCATCTATGAATGCTTTGTAATCATTTTTTGTTCCGTATGCTTTATCCGGAGCGTAATAAAAATTAGGAGCATACCCCCAACTGTTATTTCCGTCAAATTCTGTAATCGGCAAAAGTTCAACGGCATTTATCCCCAGCGATCTTAAATAATCAAGGCTGTCGGTTACATCTTTTATGTCTCTGCTTTCAACAAAATCTCGTATGAGAAGTTCGTAAATAATTAAATTTGATTGTGTTGAATTAACGGCACTCGGTGTAAAGTTTGTAATTTGCCAATTGTAGGGCGTTTGACCCGTTTCAAGAACACTTACCGTTCCGATTGTTAAATCCCAAGGATAAGTTTTCAGGTTGGGATATGTTGTTTCGGGTATCCAACGATCGTTCCACGGATCAAGTATTTTATCACAGTAAGGGTCGGCAATTTTTAACTCGCCGTCAATATAATATTGATAAGCGTATTCTGTTCCCGGAGTTAATCCTGTTATTGTTGTCCAGAAATATTTTCCGTCGGGTGTTTTTTTCATATAGCCCTCGTCGTTTGCCGTCCAGCCGTTAAAATCTCCGATTACGAAAGCAAATTCTTTACTTGCGGCAGGGTCGGGGAGAACCAATGTTACGGTATGGTCATCAATGTAATTTATTCCGTTATGTACTCCTGTCGGCAGATTTTCAATTGTTACGGCACCTCTGATGTAGAAGTGAGTCGTGTCGTAAGCAAAATTTGTTCCGTCGGTTGCCGTTGCAATAATTTCGTGAGTTCCCTCGGCATAGTTTGCTGTATTCAGGGCGAACATTAAATCGGGAGCGGTTGTATTATCAACTTCCGTACCGTCAATTTTTAATGACATTGATGTTGCGTCAAGCGAATAGATGCATACCGGAATTTCAGTGTTCAGAGGGACAAGCGGGTCTTTATCAAGACTGCCTTCATATTTTACATTTAAACCTTGATTGTATATTTCAATCTGAAAATCAGTTCCGTCCGCATTTCTTGCAACATAAAAATTATCGGGATTGTCCGGGGAAATAGGATTGTCACTTCGTATAACCATAGCGATTTTGTATATTTCTTCTCCGGAAGGGACACCGTAAAAATCTCTTATATTATTTATTGTGAGGGAGTATGAATTACTGTCAGGTAAGTTTCTTGTAAACATTAATTCGGGGAGATTTTCACCCCAGTTTGATTTTACATATAACCAATCATTATTTCCTTGACTTAAGGATGTTATAACTCCCGTATGAGCATAAATATCTCCGTCATATCCCATTAATTCACCGTTCCCGCCGGTTGCATCAAACGTTATGGTTACAGACCCGCTTTGTAAGGGAAATACAGGGTCGGCAGTAAGAACTCCGCT
>JALSMF010000104.1 GCA_026987795.1 Bacteroidales bacterium | reverse complement strand
GTGCAATATTGAAAAAATGTCTTTTATCTCATTTTCGCTTGGTTTTTTATGTTTATTTACCGCAAAACTGAAAGGGCGAAAAAAAAGCTCTTCAACATTTCGTTCTTTCGTTGAGGTATCTTGCGAAAGCCACGCAATATCTTTTCTTATCTCATTGATGTTTTCCGGGTTTAACTCCTTATTAAAAACATAAACCTTTCCCTTATAATCAGTTGTAAAACCTGACAGAATATTCAACAGTGTGGTTTTTCCTCTGCCGGATTCTCCGGTTACGGCAACTTTCTCTCCCCTTTTTATATTTAAAGAAAAATCGTTAAAGATTACCTTTCCGTCAAAACTTAAATATAAATGTCTTATCTCTGTCATTTGTGTCTTTTTTACAAAGAAAAAAATATTTATTCTGATTTTTCCTAAAAACAATAAAGTTTTTAATAAAAGTGCATAAAGATACCCCGCAGATTAAGTATTTTAAGCAACCGGACAAGTTTACCTTGTGATAAGAAGATATTTTATTTCCTGAAAACCTTTGTTTTATCAATGTTGTTTTTAACTGCTGTTCGTTACAAAAGTTTGAATTTTTTTTGTTTCTTTTCGTTTTAACATAATTGGCTGCTATTTAACTATTACTGCGAATGCAACATTAAAATGAAGAGAAATAAAATTTGAGGGTTTAGAAAATTATATATAATTTTGATATATTACGTTAAAATATTTATACTTTTATTTTTAATCATTATGAAATCACAAAAAATTATTATTGCGGCAATCAGCTTTCTTTTATTAAGTTCCGTTATCAATGCTCAAAAAAAAATAAAATATAAATTCGGGAAATTAAATTCCGGTGAAATTGAAATGCAATATTATGAGCAGGATTCTTCAGCTTCTGCCGTAGTTTTATATGATAAAGGGCATTCATATTTCGAATATGACAATAATAAAAAAGATTTCAGAATAATTTTTAAAAGAAATATGAGAATGAAGGTTTTGAAAAAAGATGCTTACGGTTATGCAAATTTTGAAATACCGCTTTATGTGGGTTCTTACGATGTCGAAGAACAGGTTACATCATTGAAGGGACGAACATTTAATCTTGAAAAAGGCAAAGTAGTATCGACAAAAGTTAATAAATCCAATATTTTTTATGACAATAAATCAAAGCATTTAAAAATTGCAAAAGTATCATTCCCTGATGTTAAAGAAGGTAGTGTGATAGATATTGAATATAAGATTTTTTCTGACTTTATGTTTAATTTAAGAGGTTGGCAATTTCAATATGAAATTCCGGTAGTTTATAGTGAATATTCGGTATTGATACCTGAATACTTTAAATATAATATAAAACAGAAAGGGTATGATAATGTTATTTTGAACGAAAAAGAAGAAAATATGAGTGAAACTTTTTTGGTTAAGTACAAAACAGGACCCGGACAAGGAGGTAAAGTAGAAACAGGAACAATAGAATATCAGTCACACAGTTCTTTATTTACATGGACCGCATCAAATATACCGGCGTTTATTGAAGAACCTTATATTACAACGGCAAAAAATTATTTGACAGCTTTGGATTTTGAACTTAAGTCAATTTCTTATCCCGGACAACCGACTGTTTACTATACAAATTCTTGGAATGATGTGAATAGAAAGCTGTTGAATAACACATATTTCGGGCAACAATTAAAACCGACAAAAAAGATAAAGTTAAAAGCAGAAGAAATATGCTCCGGAGCCGAAACAAAACTTGCCGAATTGCAAGCAATTTATTCTTACATTACAAAAAATATTAAATGGAATGGATATAACAGTAAATATATCAACAACAAATTAAAAGATGTTTTGGATAGCAAAACAGGTAATTCGGCAGATATTAATATGTTGCTGTTAAATATGCTGAAATCGCGAGAAATTGCCGTAAATCCGGTTGTTTTAAGTACGCGTTCTAACGGAATGATTTTTCCCGCACATCCGACATTGTCTTCATTTAATTATGTTATTGTTCAAGTTACGATTGACGGGAAAAAATATCTTATTGATGCAACAGATAAGAACCTTCCCTTAGGAATGTTGCCGAAAAGGTGTTTAAACGGAACCGGCAGAATTGTCGGAACACCTAATTTTGATGAAATAAAAATTGTTCCGGCACAAAAATACAGTGTATCGTTTTTATATACTTTAACCGTAAATCCTGATAAAAATTTGAGCGGAACGGTAAATAAGACATATAAAGGGTATGCAGCTGCCGAGAAACGTGATAATATAAAAAAAACAGGAGAAAAAGAATATATTACAAAATTTATTGAAAATGCTGATGATTCGGAAATAGCCGAAGTAAATTATACAAATTTGAATGATATTTCTAAACCTGTAAAAGAAAACTATAAAATGACAACTTCGGCTGATGTTACGTTTGCCGGTAATATGATTTATTTGACACCTTTATTAAACGAAAGAATAAAAGATAATCCGTTTAAACTTGATGAACGTAAATACCCCGTAGATTATGCATACCCGTATTATGAAAAACTTATTTTCCAATATACAATCCCCGAAGGGTATGAACCGGTTGAAAAACCGGAAAATACTGCATTTTCACTTCCGGGCAGAACGGCACAATTTCAATATCAAGTATCTGCGGCAGGAAATATTGTACAAATTATAAGTATTTTTAAAATTAACAAACCGGTATTTCAATACGATTCTTATAAATCATTAAAAAATTTCTACGATTTGGTTATAAAAAAACAAAATGAGAAAATTATTTTTAAAAAAAGCTAAACCCGCATTATGAAATTTAAAATTATTAAACACTTTCTTATTACAGCATTTTTATTCCTTTTTATAGCTGAATCAGAAGCACAAATCATTAAATATAACGTTAATTTCATTGCCGACAGTTTAAAAGAACATGCCGATGCCGTTATAAGATACCAACAAACCGATATAAAAATCAATAATAAAAACAGTGCGGATTATTACTTTAAAGAAGTTATCACAATACTGACCGAAAACGGCGAAAAATTTGCCTATGCAAAAGCTTATTATGACAATAAATTAACAGATTTTGTCTCTTTATCCGGAAAAGTATATGACAATAACGGAATATTACAAAAAACAATAAAGAAAAAAGATATAAAAGATATTTCTTTATATTCAGGTTTTTTCAGCGATAACAGAATGAAATATGTCGGGAAACCGGCTTTAACTCCTCCTTATACGATTGAATATGAAATAAAGCTTCACTATAACGGTTTTATGAATATTGAAACCTGGATGCCTGTTTATTCTTACAATTTAGCTGTTGAAAAAGCCGAATTAAATATTATGTCCCCCGTAAACTATTTTTACCGAATTAAAGAACAAAATTTCTCGGGAGAAAAAAGTGAAAAAACCGTTAAATCGATTATTCATCGAACTTGGCAAATTAAACACATTAAGCCTGTATTAAACGAACCCTTTAATTACTCATTGACAGAATTAGTTCCCGTAATATATGCGGCTCCGTGTGATTTTACGCTTGAAGGATTTGACGGAAATATGGAAACTTGGCAAAATTTCGGTCAATGGATATTAAATCTGAATAACGGAAGAGACGCATTACCCGAAAACACAATTAATGAAATTACAACACTCGTAAAAAATATTTCGGATAAAAAATTAAAAGCAAAAGCAATCTATGAATATATGCAAAATAAAACACGCTATGTCAGTATCCAACTGGGAATAGGCGGCTGGCAACCTTTTGAAGCCAGTTATACTGACAGAAACGGTTACGGAGATTGTAAAGCTCTGTCCTATTATACGCAAGCATTGTTAAAAACTGCCGGAATAAAATCTTATTATGCAATTGTAAATGCCGGAGGTTCTGCAAAACCCGTAATGACAGATTTTCCTTCATTACAATTTAATCACGTAATTCTTTGTTTGCCGATTGAAAAAGATACAATATGGTTGGAATGTACAAGCCAAAAAACACCTTTCGGTTATTTAAGCGACTTTACAGATGACAGAAACGTACTTTTAATAACGGAAAACGGCGGAAAATTAGTGCATACAACGTCTTATCCGAAAAATATTAATACTCAAATACGTAAAGCAAACATAAAACTTTCGTGCAACGGACAAATTAACGCCGAGATTTATACAAATTATAACGGACTTCAATATGATAATGTTTCCGATATGCAGGATTTGCCTGATGTTGACAAAATTAAAAAAATTAAGGAACGAATTGCTTTGCCGGAATTAAAATTAGACAGTTTTAAATATGAAAATCATAAAAACAGTATTCCTTCGGCAGATGAATATTTAAAATTTACCGTTAAAAATTATGCATCGGCAAGTTCCGGACGCATATTCTTAAAACCGAATTTGTTAAATCAAAAAAAATATATACCCCAAAAAATTGAAAAGAGAAAATCACATATTGATTTACGATTTGCATATACGGATATTGATACTTTGATATATTCGCTCCCCGAAAATTTAATCCCCGAATATATTCCCGATTCCGTTGCACTAAAATCCGAATTCGGAACTTTTGTTTCAAAAACAAAACTTGAAAACAATAAATTGATTTATATCCGTAAAATTATAATGAATAAAGGGACTTTCCCCGCAAAAAAATATTCCGATTTACGAAAATTTTATAAATCAATAGTAAAATCCGACAAACAAACCTGCGTTTTTAAAATAACCGAAAATTAAACAATTATGTTTCCGCCGGGTTGCCAAGGAAACTTTTTTATAAAAAAGACTTCTGTGAACGTAAGATAATAAAAGACTTTGATGCCTCCACTCGGTATAATTCTGCTCCGTTTTCATAAGTTTTCAAATATAAATCTTCATATTTTACACCTCTCCGAAATCTTTCGATATATTATAATCCCCCCAAAAAACAATAAAGTTTTTAACAAAAATACTTGACATGCATAATAAATTTTGTATATTTGCAATGCACGCATAATAATTTTGCTATGAACCTTAAAGATACCGTTGACTTTCACATAAAAGGAACTTGGCATACCTTAACCAAAATGTATAACCGATTAGCTGCCAAACACGAAATTTCACAAACAGTTGCATATATCCTGGTTCATATCGACAAAGAAGGAACTCCGGCAACAATCATAGCTCAAAGACTCGGTATGGAGGCAACAAGTTTAAGCCGTGTAATTAAAAACATGGAAGATAAGGCGTTTATTTTTAAAAAAGTAGATGAACAAGATAAACGTGTTATGAAAATTTTCCTTACCGAAAAAGGTGTTGAAAAAAGAAAACTGGTTAAAAAAATCCTGATTGATTTCAATAAAAAAATTCTCGAAAAAATTTCAAAAGAAGATATAGATATTTTCTACAGGGTGATAGACACAATAAACGAATTGGCAAATAATGAAAAACAGTAAAAGCCTAAGATGCGAAACTTTGCTGTTGTGCCGTAAAATCGGTATACTGAAGACAAACACAATAATTAAATAAATAATAACTAATATTTCATAATCATGACAAGAAGAATCAGAAAAGTAGCAGTTCTCGGCTCCGGAGTAATGGGTTCCGGAATAGCTTGTCACTTTGCGAATATCGGTCTCGAAGTTTTACTTATTGACATCGTGCCTCGCGAACTGACAGAAGCTGAAAAAGCAAAAGGATTGACACTGCAAGACAAAGTTGTGCGAAACCGCATCGTAAATGATGCCCTGAAAGCCGCACTAAAGTCAAAACCGTCTCCCATTTACAAACAAGAATTTGCAAAACGTATTACAACAGGCAACTTCGATGATGACCTTAAAGACATTGCAACTTGCGATTGGATTATAGAAGTTGTTATCGAACGCCTCGACATTAAGCAACAAGTGTTTGCAAATGTTGAAAAATTTCGAAAAAAAGGAACACTTATCACAACAAACACATCAGGTATTTCAATCGAAAAAATGCTTGAAGGACGAAGCGAAGATTTTCAAAAACACTTCTGCGGAACACACTTTTTTAATCCGCCGCGATATTTAAAACTGTTTGAAATTATACCTTCTTCAAAAACCGACCCTGAAGTTATCGAATTTCTCGGCGATTATGCCCGACGGTTTCTCGGAAAAACCACCGTTCATGCAAAAGATACACCGGCATTTATTGCAAATCGAATCGGTACCTTTTCAATAATGTACCTTTTCAATAATGTTAAAAAATACGGATTGAACATTACTGAAATCGATAAACTTACAGGAACACTTATCGGACGCGCAAAATCGGCAACCTTCAGAACTGCCGACGTTGTAGGACTCGACACGCTTGTGCATGTTGCAAACGGAATAAAAGAGAATACAAACGATGAAGGAAACGAGTTTTTTGCTGTACCGGATTACATTCAAAAAATGTTAGAAAACGGTTGGCTCGGGTCAAAAACAAAAAAAGGTTTCTCAACAAAAGTGATGGTCGAAGGAAAAAAAACATTTCCGACGCTCGACTTTGAAACAATGGAATATACCCTTGATCCGAAACCGAAATTTAAAGCTCTGGAAAAAACAAAAGGAGTTGATGATATCGGAAAACGCATTGCAATACTAATGTCCGATAAAGATAAGGTTGGTGAATTTATGCGAGATAACTTCTACGCCTTATTTTGGTACTCTTCAAACCGTATTCCCGAAATTACTGATGCACTTTACAAGGTTGACGATGCTCTGAATGCCGGTTTCGGATGGAAACTCGGTCCTTTTGCAACTTGGGATGCCGTAGGTGTTGAAGAAACCGTTAAAGCAATGGAGGAAGCCGGCAGAAAACCTGCACAATGGGTTTACGACATGCTCGAAAGCGGTGCAAAATCATTTTATAAAATTGAAAGCGGACGAAAACTATACTATGACATCTCCACAAAATCATACAAAGTAATTCCGGGCAGTGAAGATATTATTTCGCTTGATATTTTGCGAGAAACAAATGTTTTATACAAAAACGAAGAAGCTACAATTTTTGATATCGGCGACGGTGTCCTTAATGTAGAGTTTCATTCAAAAATGAACGTTATCGGAGCAGGAACTTTAC
Source organism: Bacteroidales bacterium (assembly GCA_026987795.1). GTDB lineage: Bacteria > Bacteroidota > Bacteroidia > Bacteroidales > JAADGE01 > JAADGE01. The sequence goes on along the minus strand of JALSMF010000104.1, from coordinate 14,383 downwards.
AGGCTTTAAACAAAGCTGTTGATTTGGCAGAGGCTGATTATAAAGCAGTTATCGTGCACAATGAAGCCGACCATTTTTCTGCCGGAGCAAACGTAGGTATGATATTTATGATGGCAGTGGAACAAGAATGGGATGAGCTTAATTATGCCGTACAAATGTTTCAAAACACTATGATGCGACTGCGTTATTCTTCAATTCCCGTAATTGCTTGTCCGCACGGAATGGCACTCGGCGGAGGTTGCGAACTTTCGATGCACTCAGACAAAGTTATTGCTCATGCCGAAACTTATATGGGACTTGTTGAGTTTGGTGTCGGTGTAATTCCCGGCGGCGGCGGAACAAAAGAGTTTGCTTTACGCTTGGGCGATGAGTTGAAAGACGGTGACATTCGCACAAATCAATTTTTGAACCGCTATCTTACAATCGGACAGGCAAAAGTATCAACCTCAGCTTATGAAGCATTCGATTTAGGTTACCTGCGCGAAGGTATTGATGAGGTTATTGTAAGTTCGGTTGACCAGCTTTCTTATGCCAAAAAAGTTGCATTGCAGATGGTTGAAAAAGGTTACTCTCAGCCTGCTCCGCGAAATAACGTAAAAGTTCTCGGAAAAGAAGTTCACGGTCTTTGGCTTGTAGGAGCTGATTCTTTTACACAAGCCGGATATATGTCTGAACACGATAAATTGATAGCCGAAAAACTCGGATATGTAATTTCCGGAGGTGATATTTCACAAGCAATGACTGAAGTGACGGAAAAATACTTATTGGAACTTGAACGCAAAGCTTTTATTGAGCTTTGTATGCAAAAGAAAACACTCGAAAGAATGCAAAGTTTAATTACCAAAGGTAAAATACTCAGAAATTAACTAAACACTAAAGAACTAAAAAAATGGAAGCATATATAGTAGGCGGATACAGGTCGGCAATAGGCAAAGCTCCGAAAGGAAAATTCAGGTTTACAAGACCTGACGATATAGCTGTTGCCGTTATAAGACACCTTATGAACGATTTTCCGCAAATCGAAAAAAACAGAATAGACGACATAGTCGTAGGTAATGCATTTCCCGAAGCCGAAAGCGGATTAAATATGGGAAGACTGCTCTCTTTGATGAGTTTGGACACAATTGAGGTTCCGGGGTCGACGGTAAACAGATATTGTGCATCGGGACTGGAAACCATAGCAATTGCAACAGCAAAAATACGTGCAGGATTAGCCGATATCATTATTGCCGGAGGAGCTGAAACGATGTCTCTTATAGCAATGGGCGGTTGGCGAAGTATTCCTAATCCTACCGTTGCCAAAACACATCCTGACTGGTGGCACGGGATGGGATTAACTGCCGAAGCCGTTGTAAAAGAATATAATATCACTCGTGAAGAACAGGATGAGTTTGCTTTAAAATCACACGAGAAAGCCCTTAAAGCAATTTCAGAGAATAAATTTAAAAACCAAATTGCTCCTGTTGAAGTTGAGGAAACTTATTTTGAAGACGGTAAAGCTAAAAAAAGAAAATATACCGTTGATACGGATGAAGGACCCAGAAAATCGACAATTGAAGGTTTGGCTCGCTTGAAACCCGTTTTTGCACAAAACGGAAGTGTAACTGCAGGTAACTCATCTCAAATGTCTGACGGAGCTGCATTTATGCTTGTTGTATCAGAAAAAATACTGAAGCAATATAACTTAACACCTTTTGCACGACTTGTTGATTATCAGGTTGCAGGAGTAGAGCCTTATAAAATGGGAATAGGTCCGGTTGCAGCAATTCCCAAAGTTCTTAAACATGCCGGTATGAACCTTAATGATATTGAACAGATAGAATTAAATGAAGCTTTTGCTTCTCAATCCGTAGCCGTAATGAAAGAACTGAACCTGAACCCTGAAATCGTAAATGTAAACGGAGGGGCAATTGCTCTCGGACATCCTTTAGGATGCACGGGAACTAAACTTACGGTTCAGTTGCTTAATGAAATGAAACTCAGAAAGCAAAAATACGGAATGGTAACAATGTGTATAGGCACCGGACAAGGAGGTGCAGGAATATTTGAATTATTATAAAAACAACTGTGTGTCTTGTGCATAAATTAAAAAACAAATAACACATAAAACACACTACATGACATTATTCACTGCTAAAATCTTAAAAAATGGAAAATAAAAAAACAATAAAAGGGGGCGAATTTTTAATAAAAGAAACATCATATGAAGATGTTTTTATTCCGGAAGAATTTAACGAAGAGCAAAATATGATGGCTCAAACAACTTCCGATTTTGTTGAAACTCAAGTTTTGCCTAAAATAGATGATTTGGATAAACACGACAGAGATCTTCTTTCTAAACTTGTTAAAGATGCCGGAGAACTCGGACTTCTCGGAGTTTCGGTTCCGGAAGAATACGGAGGCTTCGGGCAAAATACCGTAACATCAATGCGGGTTGTCGAAGAAATAGGAAAATCTTTCTCGTATTCCGTAGCCTTTTCTGCTCATACAGGTATCGGAACACTGCCTATTCTATATTACGGAACGGAAGAACAAAAGAAAAAATATTTGCCGAAACTTGCTTCAGGCGAATGGATAGGAGCTTATGCACTGACAGAACCTGAAGCAGGGTCAGATGCTAACAGCGGAAAATCTAAAGCCGTATTAAGCGATGACGGAAAATACTATATTCTGAACGGTGTAAAAATGTGGATTACAAACGGCGGTATTGCCGATGTCCATATTGTTTATGCCAAAATAGAAGATGATAAAAACCTGTCTGCATTTATTGTTGAAGCATCTTGGGACGGTATTACAATAGGCGCAGAAGAAGAAAAAATGGGAATTAAAGGGTCTTCAACCGTGCAGATTTATTATAACAATGTAAAAGTTCCGGTCGAAAATCTTCTCGGAGAAAGAAATGACGGATTTAAAATTGCTCTTAATATACTGAACCTCGGAAGATTAAAACTCGGAGTCGCAACAATAGGTGCAGCAAAAGGAATAATAAGCTATGCCGTTCAGTATGCTAACGAAAGAAAACAATTTAAAACTCCTATTGCACAGTTCGGAGCAATAAAACATAAACTTGCGGAAATGGCAATAAGAACATTTGCCGGAGAATCTCTCGGATACAGAGTCAGCCAAAATATTGACGATGCAATTGAGGGCTATATTGCCGAAGGTATGGACAAAGGAAAAGCTGCTCTTGAAGGTTTAAGGCAATTTGCTATTGAGGCTTCCGTTGCAAAAGTTTTGGATTCTGAAATTTTAGACTATATAGTAGATGAAGGTGTTCAGATATACGGCGGTATGGGGTATTCGGCAGAAACTCCCGTTGAGCGTGCTTACAGAGACTCTCGTATAAACCGTATCTTTGAAGGAACGAATGAAATTAACAGGATGGTTATGGTAGGCGAACTTTTAAAACGAGCTTTCAAAGGCGAACTTGATGTTTTGGGTCCTGCAAAAGCCGTTGGTGAAGAGTTGATGGGAATACCTGATTTCGGAGATACCACTCAGGACTATTTTGAGCTTAAAAAGAAAGCTGTAAAAAATTTCAAAAAAGCAATTTTAATGGTTGCAGGCGCTGCGGCTCAAAAATATCAGGATAAGCTGCAAAACGAACAAGAACTTCTTTTTGCTGCCGCCGATATGCTTATGTTGACTTATGCTGCAGAATCTTTTATGCTTAGAGTAGAAAAACTCGAACATATGAAAGGAGCTGATAAAATTGAACTGCAAAAATTAATGCTTGACGTATATATTTATGATGCCGCAGCCGCAATAAAAAAATTCGGCGATGATGCAATTAATTCCTTTGCAGAAGGAAACGAAAAAATGGGAATGCTAACGGGGATGAAACGCTTTACAAAAGTTGACGGCGTAAACGTAATTGCGGCAAGAAGAAAAATTGCCGATAAAATTATTGAAGAAAATAAATACCCGTTTTAAATTACCGAAAATTTTAAATGTCAATGCAGACCTTGAGGGTTTTTAAAACTCTCAGGGTTTTTTGTTATCAGCAAAATTCTTTATAAAATTAATTCGGGAAATAAAAAAATCCGCTATTTTTACGCAAATATTCCCGCAGAGTCTGTTTATATCCGGATGCCTTCGTCGGGTGTAAAGAGGGTATAACAAACTCTTTTTTGAATGCAGTTTTTTATCACAATAACAGTATTGTCGAGATTTTTATGGAACGTAATAAAACCCCCTTAATAGACATACATAATGTTTTCAGGAAGAAAAATCCTAAAGTTTATAAGCGTCTTCCGAAATTTGTCTTGAATTACGTTAAGAAAGTCATACGTCAGGACGAACTTAATCAATTTATTAAACAGAATAATGAGTATTACGGAATTGAATTTCTGAGAAGAGCGTTTGAATATTTTAATGTTCGTGCAGAAACAGAAGGATTAGAACACTTTCCCGAAACAAGCAGAATTATTATAGCGGCAAACCATCCTGCCGGCAGTTTTGACGGGTTGCTTATAATAGATACTTGTTATAAACAATACGGAAAAGCCAAGGCTTTAGTAAATGATCTGTTATTGAATATAAGAAACCTGAATGATTTTTTTATGGGTGTAAATAAATACGGCAAAACAGGAAAAGAGCATTTGGCAGAAATTAAAAACACTTTTGAATCTGATGACCCGGTTATTTTTTTCCCCGCAGGAATGGTTTCTCGAAGACATAAAGGAGCGATAAGAGATCTTGAATGGAAGAAAGCCTTTATAACTCAAGCTGTTAAGCACAAAAGAGATATTGTTCCCGTTTATATTTCAGGGAAACTGAGTAATAAATTTTACACCGTTGCACGTATAAGAAAAACACTCGGAATAAAACCCAACTTAGAATTATTCCTGCTGCCGCAAGAGCTTACAAAACAACGAAACACTGTTTATCAGATAAAAATAGGCAAACCGATTTCTTACACGATTTTTAACTCTGATTTTGAAGAGAAAGAGTGGGCACAAAAAATTAAAGACCATGTGTATAAAGTTTCCGAAAATATAAATGCTGAATTTCAACCGTAAAAAATATTTTTACAAAGAACAAAAATAATATATAAATATATTTTTATTTAACTTTGCATAACGAACACAGTTTAATGTAATATGAAAGATATTATACCTCCGGTAGATAAAGAACTTTTATTATCAGAACTAACCGAAGATAAGTTTATGCGTTATACCAATTACGGTAATAATGCTATTTATGTTTGCACTGCACACGATTCGCCGAATTTGATGAAAGAAATAGGAAGACTTCGTGAAATAACTTTCAGAAATGCCGGCGGAGGAACAGGAAAAGAAGCAGATATAGATCAGTACGATACGGCAGAAATTCCTTATCGACAATTAATTGTATGGAATAAAGAAGAGCAGGAAATATTAGGAGGTTACCGATTTATAAACCTCAGTAAAATTCCTACGGAGCACCATTCGGGACTAAAATTGGCAACACAGGGGCTGTTAAAATTTTCAGACAAATTTATAAAAGAATATCTGCCTTATACCATAGAGCTGGGGCGTTCATTTGTTCGCCCGGAAATGCAGTCTAAAAATGCAGGAAGAAAAACATTATTTGCCCTTGATAATTTGTGGGACGGGCTGGGAGCTTTAGTAAAATACAATCCTAACGTAAAGTATTTTTTCGGAAAAGTTACGATGTACACTCATTTTGATAAATTTTCCAGAGATTTGATACTGTACTTTATGAACTACCATTTTAAAGATGAAGAACGCTTGGTATATCCGATTAATCCTTTAGGGTATCATCATCCTGAAAAAGAGTTGGCTAAATATTTTGAAGGACAAGACTTTGATGAGAATAAAAAAATACTGTCTAAAGAAGTTCGGGCAAGAGGAGAAAATATTCCGCCTTTAATTAATTCTTATATGAGCTTATCCGGAACAATGAAATGTTTCGGAACATCAATCAATACACACTTTGGCAACGTAGAAGAAACAGGTATCTTGGTTACGGTTGATGATATATACGAAAGTAAAAAGAAGAGGCATTTAGAGTTTTAATTAATAAGACATCTTTCTTATAAAACAGTTAATAATATGAAAAAAACATCAATGCTTTTTTTATCAGTCTTTTTTTACCTGTTCTCTTTTGCTCAGGAATATGACCCGTACACATATCAAGACATTAAACAACCCGGAGGACTAAGTGAGAAAATATTTTTCGGAGGAGGTTTCGGCTTGCAGTTCGGGACACTTACGGTTATAAAATTTACACCTGAAATAGGATACAGAATTAACGAAAAAACAGACGCAGGGGTAGGTTTGTATTATTCATATGTTAAAAACAATAATTTTTACGGGTTTTCTGACCATATTTACGGCGGAAAACTGTTTTCTCGGTTTTATGTTACGCCGAATATGTTCCTTACGGGAGAATATGAAATGTTGAATATTTCCGATTATGACATTTATACAGGGCAATATACGGGAGAAAGAGTCTTTATTCAAGGGACGCCTTTGGGTGTCGGCTGGTACCAAAAAGCAGGAGAACGTTTTGCAATTATTACTACATTACTCTATAATGTTTTGCAAGATGAAAAAACGCCTTATTCAAACCCTGTTTTCAGAATAAGTTTTGTATATTAAAGAAATTCCGGTCTTTTTTTATTTGTTTCAATAAGTTTTTCCAATAAAAAAACAAGCTCTTCCCTTATCGCTTGATAAGGTAAAGGAGTATTATGTCTGTAAATTATCAAAACATTAAAATGTTGACCGAACTTTGTTGAATAATTATGAAGAATGTTTTTATTTAAACGATAGCTCTCCCTTATCCTCCTTTTTATTTTATTCCTGACAACTGCCGACTTAAACAATCTTTTAGGAACACTTACGGCAAACTTGTTCTTTTCGGAATATGTATATCCCAAAGACAAGCTGTCCGAATAAAGAAATATCCCGTTTTTAAAAATCCGGGATATTTCTTTTCTGCTTTTAAGACGCTCCTCTTTTGAAAATGATTTTTTTCCGGGTGTCATTTATTATTTTCTAATATAAACTTTTCAATTGCCATTGTCATAGAAGGATACTCTTTTGTCGGAGCATTTATGTCAAGCCTGAGTCCTGCTTTTTTTACCGCAATAGCAGTAGATTTTCCCAGAGCGGCAATAATTCGTCCGTTTTGTTCAAAATCCGGAAAATTATCAAATAACGACTTTATTCCTATCGGACTGAAAAAAACAATCACGTCATAGTGTATATCCGACAAATCCGACAAATCCGCACTCACGGTTTCATACATAACAGCTTTTGAAAAGCTGAACCCGGCAGTTTTAAGTTTTTTGGAAATTGTAGCCTTATGAATTTTTGCAACAGGAAGAAGAAATTTTTCTTTCCTGTGTTTTGACATTATTTCGAGCAACTCATCAAAAGTTTTATGAGCAAAAAATATTTTTCGTTTTCTGTAAGTAATATATTTCTGAAGATAGTAAGCGATAGACTCCGTCACGCAAAAAAACTTCATTGTAATCGGAATCGTTAATCTCATATCTTCCGCAATTCTAAAATAATTATCAACAGCAGTTTTGCTTGTCATAATTACGGCAGAGTGCTCTAATATATTAACTTTTTGTTTTCTGAACTCTCTGATATCATAACCTTTTACTTCAATAAAAGGTCTGAAATCTACTTTAACACCGTATTTTCTTTCCAAGTCAAAATACGGAGATTTTTCATTTTGCGGTGCCGGTTGTGAAATTAAAATATTTTTTATTTTCAAAACTTAAGAATTTAATTTCTGTTTAGTAATCAGTTAGTTGCGTTAATGTTAAGGGCTAAAATTTTTAAAATATACAAAGCCGGTATAATTTCAACGGTGCAAAGGTATAAAAACAAGTAGAAATAATATCTGTGTTCTGAAAAATTTATTTTTAAGAGGCGAAAAAATCTGAATAAATATAGAAGCCCGAGAAAAAATATACCGGAGTATATCGCAATTCTTTCAATCGGTGTAAAAGAAATAAAAATATTAATTACAAGAAGTATAATTCCGGCAGAACGATAATATATTTTATTATTATAGTTAGTTTTTTTTGCTGTACTCTGAATGTTAAAAATGTAAGCAGATAATACATTTATTCCGGCATTAAGGTAAATAATTATAAAAGCAGAAATTCCCGCAGCAACAGGAATGAAATATATATTCCTTAAATCCGAAATTTTAAAAAAATAAATTGACACAAACGTAATAAATATCGAAAAAGAAAAATAGAAATTTAAAGACAAAAAAATATTCGTTATATTCTTTTTGTTTATACCTGATTTAAGAATAAGATTTGCCGTATTAAAATTAACGGAAGCAAATAAAATATTCTTAATATAACCGGAATTTGTATTTTTTACGTAAGCTATTAATGATAAACAGACCAAATATAATACGAAAACCCCCTCACTTGAAAAAAAATCCATTTTATCGTAAATTTTATCTGCTTTTAAGACTGTAAAATTACACATTTTTTTTTTCTTTGTATGATAACATTAGCTTTTAAAAATGATAACAGACTATTTTAAAATTGATGAGTTACTGACAACAGAGCAAAAACTTATAAGAGACTCGGTAAAAGCCTGGGTCGATAAAAATGTACTGCCGATTATTGACGATGCAAACCATAAGCACGAATCACCGATTTATTTAATAAAAGAAATGGGAGAACTCGGAGTTTTGGGTTCTTTTATTCCCGAAAGATACGGAGGCTCGGGTTTTGACCAAATAACATACGGTCTTATAATGCAGGAACTTGAAAGAGGAGACTCTTCAATTCGTTCAACAGCCTCCGTTCAGACATCTTTGGTTATGTACCCTATTTTTGAATTCGGAACCGAAGAACAACGAAAAAAATACCTTCCTAAATTAGCATCGGGAGAATATATCGGAGCTTTCGGGCTTACAGAACCTAATCACGGCTCAGACCCCGGAAGCATGGAAACAAGATTTACTGATAAAGGAGACTGTTATTTGCTCAACGGTGCTAAAATGTGGATTACAAATGCTCCTGTTTGCGACATTGCCGTAGTATGGGCAAAAGATAAAGAAAACAGGATAAAAGCACTGATTGTTGAAAAAGATTTTGAGGGATTTTCAAGACCTGAAACTCTGAAAAAATGGTCTTTGAGAGCATCCGTAACCGGAGAATTGGTATTTGACAATGTTAAAGTTCCGAAAGAAAATCTGTTACCGAACATTTCCGGACTAAAAGGACCTATGATGTGCTTAAATTCTGCCAGATACGGAATTGCATGGGGAGTTTTGGGTGCCGGCTTTGACTGTTTTAATACAGCCCTGAAATATTCTTCGGAACGACAGCAGTTTAATAAGCCGATTGCATCCTTTCAGCTTATACAAAAAAAACTTGCCGAAATGCTTACCGATTTAACCGCAGCTCAACTTATGGCATTAAGAATCGGGCAGTTGAAAAATGAAAATAAAGCAACACCGGCACAAATATCAATGATAAAAAGAAATAATGTCAATACAGCCCTGAAAGCAGCAAGAGAAAGCAGGCAAATTCTGGGTGCTATGGGAATATCCGGCGATTTCCCGATTATGCGTCATATGATGAACCTTGAGTCAGTTATTACTTACGAGGGAACTCATGATATACACCTTTTAATAACCGGTAATGATATTACCGGAATACCCGCCTTTAAATAGTTTGCAAATTATGAAAAATAATAAAAAATTTATTTTATCAGGATTATTAATTCTCCTTATTACCGGCTTATCCGCATTTAAAATTTATGACGACGGAGATGATTTTGAAATTGCAAAAAGTCTTGATCTTTTTCATGATGTTGTAAGAGAAGTAAGGCTGTATTATGTCGATGATGTTGATATTCCGAAACTTATAGGAGAAGCAACAAAAGAGTTTTTAAAAAAGCTTGACCCTTACACGGTTTTCTATTCCGAAAATGAAATAGAAGATTTTACGCTTATGACTACAGGTGCTTACGGAGGAGTCGGAGCAGCAATTATAAAAACTGAAAATTCTTTGCTTATAAGTGATATTCGCAAAGGGTATCCTGCCGACAGTTCAGGATTAAAAACAGGAGATGAAATAATCGCAATAAACAACATTAACGTTACGAAAGAAAACATTTCGGAAATAATTAAAAACCTTAAAGGAGAACCCGGCAGCACAGTTACTTTACAAATAAAAAGATACGGGCAAAGTAATGTCTTTAAAAAAACCATTGTCAGAAAAAAGATTATTTCTCAGGCAATCTCTTATGCCGATATCCTTTCTGGAAATACAGCTTATATAAAATTAAACGAATTCAGGAGGTCTGCGGCAAGTGACTTTAAGCGAAAGTTAATCATGCTCGATGAAAAACAAAAGCTGTCAGGACTTATTATTGACTTGCGGGGAAACCCCGGCGGTTTGCTTAATGAAGCTGTTGAAATTGTAAACCTTTTTGTTCCTAAAGGCAGCAAAATTGTTTCAACTAAAGGAAAAGTAAAATCTTGGAATTACGATTATATTGCCCAAAAAGAACCGGATTTTCCTGATTTGCCGGTTACGGTCTTAATTAATAACCGTTCTGCATCCGCATCCGAAATTGTTGCCGGAGCATTACAGGACTTAGACAGAGCCGTAATTATCGGACAACGTTCATTCGGAAAAGGACTTGTTCAGATTACCAGAAAAGTAGAATATAATACACGAATAAAAATCACAACGGCAAAATATTACATCCCGAGCGGGCGGTGTATCCAGATAGTTGATTATTCACACAGAAACCCTGACGGCAGCGTAGGTAAAGTACCGGATTCTCTTATTTCTGAATTTAAAACAAAAAACGGAAGAAAGGTGTTTGACGGCGGGGGCGTTAAACCGGATATAATCGTAAAACCCGATTCTTTAAATAAATTTACAAAAGACCTGATAAATAATTACGAGATATTTGATTTCTGTACTGAGTATTATTTTAAAAATAAAACTATTTCCAAGCCGGAAAATTTCAGCCTCAGTAATTCGGATTATCAAAATTTTATAACTTTTGTATTAAAATCAAAAACCGAATTTCAGTCAGAAGCCGGTAAAATTGCAAAAAAACTGGCGGAAGTTGCAGAAAAAGAGCATTATGATAAAAACGTAACAGATAAAATTACCGACCTGCAAAAAAATTTAGCTATAAATAAAGAAGAAGCCCTGCTGCAATTTAAAAAAGAAATTATCCCTATTCTTGAAAGAGAAATTATTAAAAGATACTATTACGAAGCAGGAGTTTTAAAACGAGAAACCGTTAACGACAAATTAATAAAAACGGCAAAAGAAATCTTAAGAAACAAAGAAAAATATCAAAAAATATTGTCCGGAATTAACGAATAGTTTTATAATTGTAACTGAAATTTTACTTTCCGGAATAATATTTGTTTTTTTATAAAAAGTTTTACTATTTTTGTATGAAAACTATCAATTATGTTTCCTGAAAAAATAGAATTAAAAGGAGCACAAGATACTCCCGGTGTTATTTTTGACCTTGAAAATAACAAATTTATGATAACCGGCAGATCTTTTCCTGCAGATGCGGATAAGTTTTATCAGCAGCTTATTAAGTGGTTGGATGATTATAAAAATTCAGGACCTCAAGAACCGATTGTTTTTGAAGTAAAAATGGAATATTTTAATACGGCTTCCGCAAAATTGTTATTAGATACTTTTTTTAAGCTGGAAGATATTAACGAAAGCGGAACACCCGTTACAATAAAGTGGTATTCTTTTGAAGATGATGAAGATATGATAGAAGCCGGAGAAGAGTTTGATGAAATAGTAGAACTTAATTTTGAATTTATAGAATACGAAGATTAAAAATAAAGTTTTTCCTTGTACGTTTGATTTTGAGTAATAAGACCCGTTTTGATTTCGGGTCTTACTCTTTTAAAGCTTCAAAATTGCATTATATTCTGCCTGCGTATTTATATTCTTAAGAATAAGACCGTTATAAAAAGACTCTTTTTTTATGTCTGCAATATTATACGGTACTTTTCGTATAATATCCCTTATTTTTTTGTTTCCCGAATTTAATTCCGAAAATAAAATATCCGTAAATTTCTTTGAATAAATACCGATAAGAGGGTGAAGAGTTTCTCCTTCGGAAATAACGGTAACAACAAAATCTTGCCTGTTTGCCTTAATTAAAAAGTCAAAAAGCTCTTTCGGAACAAAAGGAGTGTCAACACTTACAATCAGATTTTTTTCTGTTTCCGAAGCATCCAGGGCAGAATAAATACCGCCGCCCGGTCCGGCATTTTTTATTATGTCCGGAACCGAAACACAATTTACGGCATTTATTTTAACCTCAGGATTATTTGTGCTGATAATAACTTTTGTGCAAAAATCTTTAAGCCTGTCGTACAGAATTTCAAAAAAAAACTTCTCCCGGAATTTTAATAATGCCTTATCCTGCTGCATCCTGCTGCTTTTTCCCCCGGCAAGTATTATTCCCGTAAATTTTTCCATTTTCAGTGAGCTTCAAGCCAGTTGTTTCCGACACCGGTTTCGACAATAAGCGGCACCGACAGGTCGGCGGCATTTTCCATTTCGGTTTTTACTATTTGTTTCACCTCTTCAATTTCGGCTTTCGGAACATCAAAAACCAATTCATCGTGAACCTGTAAAATCATTTTTGCTTTAAGACCGGCATTATTTATTTTTTCAAAGCAGCGTATCATGGCAATTTTTATAATATCTGCTGCACTGCCCTGAATAGGTGCGTTTATTGCATTTCTTTCGTCATTGCTTCGCAAAAGAGAGTTTCTTGAGTTAATGTTGGGAAGCTGCCTTTTTCTTCCGAAAATAGTTTTAACATATTCTTGCTTTCTCCCGAGGTCTATACTTTTTTCCATATATGCTTTTACTTCCGGATATGTTGCAAAATAGCCGTCGATTAACTCTTTTGCCTCTTTTCGTGATATTTCAAGGTTCTGAGCTAATCCGAAAGCTGAAATACCGTAAATTATTCCGAAATTTGCCGACTTTGCCTTAGTTCTCATATCTTTTGTTACATCGCTTATCGGAACGTTAAAAATTTTTGCGGCAGTTGCAGAATGTATATCTTCCTTATTCAAAAATGCTTCAAGCATATTTTTGTCTCGGCTCAAATGTGCCATAAGTCGCAATTCTATTTGCGAGTAGTCTGCCGACAAAAATACATGATTTTCATCTGAGGGAATAAATGCTTCTCTTATTTTTCTGCCGTCTTCCGTTCTTATGGGAATATTTTGCAAATTAGGATTTGTCGAACTTAACCTTCCGGTTGATGTTACGGCTTGATTGTATGATGTGTGAATTTTTCCCGTCTTAGGGTTGATAAGTAAAGGAAGTGCTTTTGCATAAGTGGAGAGCAGCTTTGAGTATCCGCGATAATCTAAAATAAGATTTACTATATCGTGTTTGTTTTTCAGCTTCTGAAGCTCTGTTTCGTTCGTTGCGTATTGCTTGGTTTTTGTAAGTTTAGGCTTTTCGGTAATTTTTAACTTTTCAAATAAAATTATTCCGAGTTGCTTCGGAGATGAAATATTGAATTCCTGACCGGCTGTTTTGTAAATTTTTTTTTCACATTCCGAGATTTTAGCAAGAAGTTCTTTTTCGTAATTGTTAAGATGTTGCTTATTTATTTTAACTCCGGTTTTTTCCATATCCGCCAAAACATAGACAAGGGGAAATTCAATATCCTTTGCCAGTTTCTGAGTCTCTTTGTCTTTTCTTATTTTTTCCTGCAGAATGTTTTTAAGCTGCAGCGTTATATCAGCATCTTCGGCAGCATAATCTGCAACCTTTTCTGCATCTGCATCAAGCATTGAAAGCTGATTTTTTCCTTTCTTTCCTATCAGCGTTTCAATAGAAACCGGACTGTAATTCAGGTAAATCTCTGCCATTGCGTTCATATTATGCCTGCCCGTCGGGTGCAGTAAATAATGTGCAATCATTGTATCAAAAATACTTCCTCGAACATTTACCCCGCTGTTTGACAAAACAATGATATCGTATTTTAAATTTTGTCCTGTTTTTTGTATATCCGGATTTTCCAAAACCGGTTTTAATCTTTTCAGAATATCTTTTTTGTTTTCGGATGAAAGCGGAACATAAAAAGCTTCATATTTTCTGTAAGAAAAGGAAATTCCGATAATTTCGGCAATATGCGGGTCGGTTCCGGTTGTTTCCGTATCAAAACAAAATTCTTTTTGCCTTTCAAGGTTAGAAATAAGTCGAGCTAAATCTTCTTCGGTATCAATTTTTACATAATTATGCTCAATATTTTCGATGTTGTTAAAGTCATTATTTTGCTCAGAGACCGTTTTTTTTTGTTCCGGTATTCCGAATAAGTTTCCCTGAACCGCAGACGTGTTTTCTCCGGGAATAATTCTT
>JALSMF010000103.1 GCA_026987795.1 Bacteroidales bacterium | reverse complement strand
TTCCGATATGTATGTAAATGCCTACGGAGGAGATGTTGCATCAGACGATTGGCTTATTTCTCCGGTAATTAATTTTAATGATTACACAAATGAGGTCTTGACTTTTGATACTTGGACAAGATATGCAGATGCCGGTGTTACTGACCCGGAAGTTAGGTTGTATTACTCAACTGATTATTCGGGCAGCGGAGATCCTTCTGCAGCAACCTGGACAGAACTTACCTATACATTCCCGGCAGAAGACAGCCAAGTATGGACTTCTTCAGGGAGTATTGACTTGTCCGGTATAAATGGCACGGCAGGGTATATTGCCTTTCATTATACATCGTCCGGAGTCGGAGCCGGCACAAGTGCCTGGTGGGAGCTTGATAATGTATTGCTGAGAGGCGATCAATCTTCCGGAACAACAAATGCATTACCTGAATTTACAAGTACGCCCGTAACATCAGTAACAGCAGGAGACGCTTATACTTATAACATTACGGCAAGCGATACCGACGGAGATGCTTTAGTATTTTCTGCACTTACCAAGCCTGCATGGCTTACGTTAAATGATAACGGCGACGGCACGGCAACTTTAAGCGGAACACCTTCAAATTCGGATGCGGGAGATAACAGTGTAATCTTAAGCGTATCTGACGGTACGGGAAGTGCTAATCAAGAATTTGTAATTACTGTTACGGCTGTAGGCTCTGTAAGTTATGAAAATAAAGAAATCAATATTTATCCTAATCCGGCAAAAAATACAGTTACGATATCTTTTTCTGATAAAATTAAATCAATAAGCCTGAAAAATATACTGGGAAAAACTGTATTTGCCGAAAATGACATTAATGTAAATTCTTACGGTTTAGATATTAATAAATTGCCTGAAGGAGTTTATTTTATTGAAATAATAAGTTCGGAAAACCGAAAGTTTTTAAAGAAACTTATTAAAGACTAAGTGATTCTATTAAAACAGAAATTAAAAAACCGATATTTCTCTGAGAAATATCGGTTTTTTATTATCTGAAATATTTTATACTTTCGGCTTTTAAAATTAAAATCAAACACAGATGAAAAAGATATTAGTAATAGCTATTCTGGGGGTAATAACAAGCCAAGCAATTTATTCTCAAAAAAAACAATTAACAATCGAAGATGCCGTAACGGGACAATGGCAGAAATTATACCCCGAACATATTCAGGGAGTACAGCCGTACTCGGAAAATGATTTTACTTATGTCGTAAATTATAAAGAAATACGTATAATAAATAAAAACGGTAAAGACACAAAGGTATTCATTGACTTAAAAACTATAAATTCTGCACTGAAAGATGCCGGACATAAAGAATCAAGATATTTTCCTTATTGGGATTATAAATGGACGGATAAAGAACATCTGGCATTCAAATCAGGCGGAAACTATTATGTGTATAATATTAAAACTCAAAAAATCGAAACTGATGTTTTACTTCCCGAAGATGCCGAAAATATAAGCGTTTGTCGAAAAAATAATTATGTTGCATATACAATTAAGAATAACTTGTTTTTTGCAGATAATAAGTCAAAAACCGTTCAAATAACTTTTGATGAAAATGAAGAGATAGTAAACGGCAGCGACTATGTTCACAGGCAAGAATTCGGAATAAACAAAGGTATTTTTTGGTCGCCCGAAGGAAATGCAATAGCCTTTTACCGAAAAGACGAAACTATGGTTGCAGATTATCCTTTGGTTGATATCACAACACGAATTGCAACCGTAAAAAATACCAAATATCCGATGATAGGCGAAAAAAGCGAAGAGGTTACGCTCGGTATCTACAATCTGAAAACCGGGAAAACCGTTTTTTGCGATGTTACTGATTTTACAAAAGAACATTACCTAACAAGCATCACTTGGCGACCCGACGGGAAATACATCTTTATCGGTGTTCTTAACAGAGAACAAAACCATCTTAAAATGAATATGTATAACGCCGCAACCGGAGCATTCGTAAAAACATTGTTTGAAGAAAAAAACAGCCGTTATGTTGAACCCGAACATCCGCTTTATTTCCTTCCGAAAAGTAACGATAAATTTCTGTATTACAGCGAAAGAGACGGTTTTGACCATTTATATTTATACAATACCGAAGGTAAACTATTAAAACAAGTTACAAAAGGCAATTGGGCAGTACTTGACATCAAAGGTTTTGACCCCGAAGGCAAAAATGTATTTATAATTTCAACTGAAAAAAGTCCTGTTGAAAAACACCTTTATAAAGTAAATATTAAAACAGGAAAAAGAGTGCAACTTACTTCCGAAAACGGGGTTCATTCCGTTGTTCTGTCAAATTCAAAAAAATATTTTTTCGACAGTTATTCAAACACAAAAACGGCAAATAACAGCATAATTTGTGATACAAAAGGCAATATCGTGCAAAAAATATTAAATGCAAAAGACCCGCTTGACGGATACGATTTAGGAAAAATGACAATCGGGACAATAAAAGCTGCCGACGGCAAAACCGATTTATACTACCGATTAATTACGCCTCCGCATTTCGACCCGAATAAAAAATACCCCGTTGTAGTATATGTTTACGGCGGACCTCACGCCCAATTAATTACGAACTCCCGTTTAAGCGGAGCAAGGTTGTGGCAATTTTACATGGCACAAAAGGGCTATGTTATGTTTACGCTCGACAGCAGAGGTTCGGCAAACAGAGGTTTTGAATTTGAAAGTGTTATCCACCGACAATGCGGACAAGTTGAAATGAAAGACCAAATGAAAGGTATCGAATTTCTCGAAAGTTTACCTTATGTCGATAAAAACAGAATCGGTGTTCACGGGTGGAGCTATGGCGGATTTATGGCAACTTCTTTAATTACAAATTATCCCGAAACTTTTAAAGTTGCCGTTGCCGGCGGTCCCGTTATAGACTGGAAATATTACGAAGTAATGTACGGCGAACGTTATATGGACACACCGAAAGAAAATCCTGAAGGCTTTGAAAAAACGAGCTTACTTAACAAAGCAAAAGATTTAAAAGGCAGGCTTTTAATGATTCACGGATATGTTGACCCGGTGGTTGTTCCGCAAAACAGCTTGGATTTTATCCGCTCCTGCATAAAGTCAGGCACTGATATTGACTACTTTCTATACCCTGAAAGCGAACACAATATGAGAGGAAAAACTCGTGTTCATTTGATGAAAAAAGTTACGAGATATTTTGATGATTATTTATAATTTCCGAGGGCGAGATATAATTAAAAACTATAAATAATAAAAAACGTAACTATTCTTCATTGCTTTTTTCCGCAAAAAATTTTAATACATTGTTTAATTGATGCGGCAGCATAAAACCGTGTATCTCGCCCAATTTTACTTTTTTCGGGCTTATAAAAATAAAAGCCGGAAATTTAAAGCTCTGTTTAAGGAGTAATTGTGTAAGTTGATGCGGACGGTTTTTCCCTGTTCCTTCAAATGTGTCTCCGAACAAAGTTTCTTTATTTTGCGAGGCAGCATTAAACCTTACAAAATAAAAATTTTTGTTTATAAAATCTGCAGCAGTTTTATTTTTCAGAACAATGCCGTCAATTATTTTGCACGACTGGCACCAGTCCGTATAAATGTATATGAGTAAAGGCTTTTTATTTTTAAGGCATAATTCAGAT
>JALSMF010000102.1 GCA_026987795.1 Bacteroidales bacterium | reverse complement strand
AATTGCACTTACTTCGTTCATTTTAGCATTTATGCCGGGTGCCACAACCGTTTCTTCGCCGGCAAAACCAAAATTTTTCAGATAATCAATGCGTTGTTTTGTTTTTGCATTTTTGCAAATAATTGCTCCGCCTTCAAAGGTGTTAAAAGTTTTGGTTGCGTGAAAACTTAAAATTGACAAGTCGCCCCAATTCAGAATTGTTTTATTGTTTTGTTCAACGGCAAATGCGTGTGCGGCATCGTAAATAATTTTCAGCCCGTAGGTATCTGCTATTTTTTGAATTTTTTCGTTGTCGCAAGGTGTTCCGTAAACGTGAACGGGCAGGACTGCCGTAGTCTGCGGGGTAATTAGTGCTTCTATTTTTTCGGGGTTTAAGTTGCCGTCTTTTTCACGAATATCGCAAAAAACCGGTTTTATTCCGTTCCAGTGCAATGCGTGCGTAGTTGCCACAAAGCTGTATGGTGTTGTGATTACTTCGCCGGTTATTCGGAGTGCCTGCAGGGCGGTTATAAGAGCCAGCGTTCCGTTTGAGAAAAGCGAGATATATTCTACGCCCAAAAACGCTGCCAATTTTTGTTCTAATTCTTGATGGAATTTTCCGTTATTGGTCAGGTGCTTACTTTGCCAGAGTTCTTTTAATTTTTCCGTGAAATTGTTAAAATTTGGAAGAGTTGGTTGGGTTACGTATATCATTTATTTAAAGTTTAATATTTCAAAATGAGGATAATATACACCTTCATAACTTGCTGCTTTTATTGCAAATTTATTATCTTGTTCTATATCAAAAAGTGCAAAATGGTTTAAAAACATCATTTCAGGGACAAGCCTATCTTCAAATATACCAACAGAAATAAAATATCTACCGGGAATTAATTTTAACTCATCAAGTTTAAATGTAATCTCATGTGTTCCCTTATTTCCTTTTATTGATTGTTTTTTATGAACAGAACTAATTACAAGAACTCTTAAATTTTGTTCATTGTAAAAATGTAAAGTAAAATCAATTTCTCCAAGATTTTTCTTTGTTTCAAATTTTAAATTAAAAAATATCTCTTCAAATGGAGTAAATACACCCTCTTTAAATTTGTTTTTTATATTAAAGTCTAATATTTTAAGTTTGTCATTTTCAACAACGTCATTTTGTTGATTTTCTGTAATAGTATTATAAGTTTGAATACAATTTTCCACATCTCCTTCAAAATCAATTTGCCCTGATCTTAGTAAAATTCCACTCTTACACAATTTTCTAATGCTTGTCATATTATGACTAACAAAAAGCACAGTCCTACCTCCCCCTTTGCTGACATCCTGCATTTTGCCGATTGCTTTTTTTTGAAATTCGGCATCACCGACGGCAAGCACTTCATCCACAACGAGAATGTCCGGTTCGAGATGTGCGGCTACGGCAAATGCAAGACGAACGTACATTCCTGAAGAGTAGCGTTTAACAGGTGTGTCTAAGTATTTTGCGACTCCGGCAAAATCAACAATCTCATCAAGTTTTTTTCGGATTTCCCATTTTCGCATTCCGAGGATTGCCCCGTTCAGAAAAATATTTTCTCTGCCTGTTAATTCAGGGTGAAAGCCTGTTCCTACTTCCAATAGGCTGGCAATACGCCCTTTAATCTTAATTTGTCCGGTTGTAGGTCCGGTTACCCGAGATAAAAGTTTCAAAAGCGTAGATTTTCCGGCACCGTTTTTTCCTATTATTCCGAGTACTTCGCCTTGTTTTATTTCAAGGTTTATATCTTTTAATGCCCAAACGTAATCTCCTCCTTCTTTAGCCAGGGTGTTTTCCTGTCCGATTTTCAACGTCGGGTCTTCTTTTCCTCTGACTTTCGCCCACCAACGGTTCAGGTCATGGCTTAGTGTTCCTGTTCCGACAACTCCGAGGCGGTATTGTTTTGAAATATTTTCTAATTTTATTGCAATATTCGACATCTGAAAAAACGATTAAACTGTATCCATAAATGACTGCTCTATCTTATTAAACAGCAAAATCCCCAGAATTAAAGTAACAATCATAAAAATAAAACTGTACAACAATTGCCCTAAATTAAGCTCTCCGGAACCTAACATAATAAACCTGAATGTTTCTATTATCGGCGTCATAGGGTTCAGCAGAATAATTTTTTTATATATTCCGCTTATACTTGACAAAGGATATATGATAGGAGTTGCATACATCCATAACTGAACGCCGAAAGTTACCAGGTAGGTAAGGTCTCTGTATTTTGTTGTAAGGGAGGATATAATTATACCGAAGCCGAGCCCTAATCCTGCTGTCATAAGAATTAAAACAGGAAGAAGCAAAATATAGAAGCTTATTGAAATATTTACGCCCAGAAAATAATAATATCCGATAAAAAACAACAAAAACACGAACTGTATAAAAAACAGGACTAAATTTGAAATTACTATTGAAATCGGCATTGTTAATCTCGGAAAATATACTTTCCCGAATATACTTGCATTTGTAACGAATGTATTTGATGTTGCTTTAAGGCTTTCTGCAAAATAGTTCCATCCTACAATTCCGGAAAAGTAAAAAAGTATTTTAGGCAGCCCGTCAGTAGAAAGTTTTGCAATGTTTCCGAAAACAACGGTAAACATAAGTGTTGTTAAAAGGGGTTGAATTATAAACCACAAAGGACCTAATATTGTCTGTTTGTATTTTGCCACAAAATCTCTTCTTACAAACAGAGCTATAAGGTCTCGGTATGCCCATAATTCTTTAAGGTTTATGTCAAACCAATGCCGTTTTGGCTTGATTATCATAGACCAATTTTCCGGCACAATATTATTTAATTGTTTTTCTGTCATTCAGAACTTAATATGTAATTTTTTTCAAAAGAAAGTTAAGAATCTTTTTGGTAGATTCTTCCGGAGACAGTTTGTCTGTATTAATAATAATATCCGGATTTTTCGGTGCTTCGAACGGTGATGTTATTCCCGTGAAGTTTTTTATTTCCCCGTTTCTGGCTTTAGCATATAAGCCTTTTATATCTCGTTTTTCGCAGACATCGATGGGTGTATTAACGTAAACCTCTATATAATTCTCCTTACCTATAATACTTTTGGCAATATTTCGAGATTCTTTAGTCGGGCTGATAAAACAGTTTATAGTAATTACTCCGCAGTTCAAAAAAAGCTTTGTAACCTCGGCAATTCTGCGAATATTCTCAACTCTGTCTTCTTCCGTAAATTTCAGATTTTTATTGATACCGGAGCGAATATTGTCGCCGTCTAATATTTGCGTAAGAAAACCGCGGTTAAAAAGTTCTTTTTCGACAGCAGCCCCCAAAGTCGTTTTTCCGGAACCGGACAATCCGGTAAACCACAACACTTTTGCTCTTTGTTTGAGAAGTTGTTCTTTCTGCTCCTTGCTTATTATCCGATCAAAGACCGGATGTATGTTACCTGCATTTTGCATCAAAAATAAAAGTTTTAGGTTTTTAATAAAGAACTGCAAATATAAAATAATTTTCAGAAATTGTATTTAAACTGTAAAAATGCAAACGTGATTTGCTTAAATTCGGTGTTTCCCGTTACCGAATTTTTTAATTTGCCGCCGAATGTTTGTGCTAAAACATCAAATTCTGCATTATCGCTGAGCGAATACGAAAAAACGGGACCGAAAAAATAACCTTTAATTTTCGGATAATA
>JALSMF010000101.1 GCA_026987795.1 Bacteroidales bacterium | reverse complement strand
TCATTACTTTTTAATGTTTTTTTTGCGAAATTAGTTAAAAAAACTATTTATTTCTTTTCTTTTTATTGAAATTGAAAAATCTTCGGTATTCAACCTTGCATATATACCTGTCGGAAATATTACCTGATTTGAAATATGCCCGAAAGAATACCCGTAAATAACCGGAACTTGTAACGGCTTAATTCTGTCTGTAATAATTTCTTTTAAAGTAAATGAATTTTCTTTTTTGTCTTCTGTTTCACAAGCTGCGAATCTTCCGAAAATAACAGCTTTCACATTTTTAAATTTTCCTGCTGACAGCAGATGTGTTAACATTCTGTCAATTTTATAAGGAGCTTCGCCTACATCTTCCAAAAAAACAATTTTATTGTCCCAAGGGACATCAAAAGGTGTTCCTAAGGTATTTGATATTAATGATAAATTGCCGCCGATAAGTTTTCCGTTTACAATTCCCTCATTAATAACAAAAGCCTCTTTTATATGACCTTGAAAAATATTTATCGTAATTTTTTTTGAATTGCCGAAAAACATATTACTGAAATTCCCGTAAGTAAAATCCGTAAAGTCTCCGCCTCCTACAATTCCGTGAAAACCCGGAATCTCGGTTTTTTTATAAATTGCATTAATCAACGCCGTTATATCGCTGTATCCTATTAATGGTTTTGCGTTTTTTTTAATTAAATTGTAATTTAATTTCTCCAGAATTCTCGTAACCCCGTATCCTCCTCTTACACAAACAATTGCTTTAACATCTTCATTTTCATACATTTTGTGTAATTCATCAATACGGTCATTGTCTGTGCCGGCAAGATACCCTGATTTATCAAGAACACTGCTGAAATAAAAAGTGTTTAGTCCTATTTTTTTAAAATTATTAACGGTTTTTATCAGTTTTTCTTTATTAATAAAACCGGAAGGTGTTACTAAGCCGACTATATCTCCTTTTTTCAATAAAGGGCTTATTGATATTGACATTTTTTTTGAAAATTTCGGACAATATATAAAACTTTACATAAAAAACAATGCAATACCCGACACGGCAATCAACGCACCGATAACTTCGGTTAAATTAACCTTTTCCTTAAAAAAAATTATACTTGCCGGAATAAGCAATATCGGCTGTATTGCAATAATTGTAGAAGCTACTCCGGTATTTGTGTATTTTATCGCCAGCAAAGAAAATGATATACCCAGAAAAGCTCCGAAAAAAGCTCCTGCACTTAACAACCTCATTGCTTTAAAATCTTTAATAAATATAAACACGTCTTTTCTGCTTTTTGACAGAAATACAACTAAACCGAGACCGAATAAACCGGCAATAATTCTAATTTGTGTTGCTGCATAAGGATTATAATCTTTCATTCCTAATTTACTCAGTACCAAACCGACACCCTGCCCTATTGCTCCTATTATTGCCATTAATATTCCGGTTAAGGGATATTTAAATTTTTGACGTTTGCCTTTTTTATTGTTCGTTTTACTATCATCTTTTTGCAAAACCACAACGGCTATTCCGAAAAGCGTAACAATCATACCGAAGAATTGATATAAACTTAAAGTTTCTCCGAGTATAATCCAACCCAAAATTGCCGCAACCGGAGGAGCCAAAGTCATAATAAGCATTGATATTCTTGCTCCTATCATTACAAGAGATTTAAAAAGGAACAAATCTCCTATCGCAAACCCTACTATTCCGGACAATAAAAGCCACAACCAAGAGTGCAAATCGGCATCAAGAGGCAAAAGAAATCCTCTTGAGAAGAAAGTGAAAATACTTAAAAAAATAAAGCCTATAAGCAGACGTAAAAAATTAACGGAGTCTGCACTGTGTTTTTTTCCTAAAATCTCAAAAACCATTGCAGCAAAAACCCATAACAATGCAGCAAAAAGTGCATAGAATTCTCCTCTGTGCGTATCAAAAATCATATAACTTTTTCCTCAGTTTTTTTATACAGCAGTCTTTTTCCTCCCGTTAACATAAAAACTCCCAATATCGTTATTAATCCTCCTATTAATTGATAATTTCCGGGTATCATATTAAAATAAAACCAAGAAGTAAGCAAAACAAAAAGTGCTTTTGAGCTTCCGATTACAGAACTTCTTGACGCTTCAATATATTTCAGAGCAGAAAACCCGGTAAAAGCTGCTAAAAAAGGTCCTAAAAAAGCCCCTGCTGACAGCCAAATCAAAGCTTCTTTCGGTATAAACGCCGAATTACCGGAGATAACCAAAAAAATAACGGATGCAACGAATAAAAATACAACTCTGTTTATACTTAACACGGAAGGCGGAACTTTTTTTATGTTTTTCTTTGATAAAATAGTTGAAACAGCAAAGCTTACTCCGGATATTAAAATAAGAACTAATGCCTTATAAAAATCGGAAGGAATTTCTAAACCGGGATTATATGCAATGACAAAAGCTCCTGCAACAGTTAAGAAAATTCCGAGAATTTCAAGTGCATTAAATCGTTCTTTTAATACAATAATGCCCAATATCGTAACAAATACCGGAGTTGAATTAGCAAAAAAAGAAACAAGTGCAGGATTCGTCATTGTTTTTACGGCAGTAAAAAAAGCTGCTGTTCCTGCTAACTCAAGCATTCCGACTAAAAGTATAAATAAAAAGTTTTCTCGCAAAACAGGTTTTATTACCTCCGGTTTAAGCTGCTTGCGACTAAAAAGTAAATTAAAAAATATTCCGAACGCAAACCAATATACACCGAATTGACTCAAATGCACTAAATTTAAAGATGCTTTACTGAAGATATAGACATTTGCCATTGCCAAAACCGAGATAATGACAAGAATGTACCCTTTTGTTGTATCCTTTATTTTTAAATTCACATCAAAAATTTTCGGATACAAAAGTAAGACAAATAAACCCAAGAACTGAAATAATACATATATTTTAATACTTATATATGTGTTATTTGTAGGTTGTTTTCCGGAATTTAAGCCAAAAAAGGTTATTTTGCTATAACTTTAAACTCCACGCGTCTGTTATTTTGTCTTCCTTCATCAGTACTGTTCGTATCAACGGGTTCGTTCCAAGAAGCCCCTCGAGAAGTCAACCTGCTCGGACTTATACCTTTTGATATCAGGTAACTAACTACGGATTGAGCTCTGTCTTTTGATAGTTTTACATTATATTCATAGCTTCCTTTGTTATCGGTATGACCCGATATTTCAATTCTCATTGTCGGGTTCTCATTTAAAAGTTTCTTTAATCTGTTAAGTTCGGAATAAGACTCAGGTCTTAATGTCGCTTTGTCAAAATCGAAAAAAATATTTCTCAGAATAACCTTTGCGTCTTTTTTTATGGGATAAAGTTTTATATTTTTAACAATCTCCTGATATGACTCTGACTTAGGAATGTTAAAGTTATCGGAATAAAATAAGTATCCTTCTTTTTTAACCTCCATACCGTAATTTTTGCCCGACGGCAAAGAAACAAGATAGTTCCCTGTTACACTGTTTGATTTTGCCGTCAGAATATGCAAATCTTGTTCATTATCAAATATTTTAATCTCGGCATTTAATTTTGCCCCGGTTTCGGCATCGGAAACTTCACCTTTAACAATTGTAAGTTTCGCTTCAATATCCGTAATTTTTTCATCGTCTTTAAACTTTATTTCCTTAGGGAAGTCAATTTTATATATATCCATAAAACCCTTTCC
>JALSMF010000100.1 GCA_026987795.1 Bacteroidales bacterium | reverse complement strand
ATAAGAGCGGAAAGCAGAGTAAACAGTGCAACTCCCGATAAAATTACGGCAAGCCTTGTCCAGTCCTGTCCGTAAAATTCTCTGATATTTATATAATTGAATAAAGAAAAAATCCATTCTGCTGTTCCTGCAAGTAAAATAATTTGAATAACTCTTGCAGCCCATCTTCTTTTAACAAACAGCAGAAAGGGAAGCAGCAGGGATATAAGAGCCAAAAGCTGCATATTATATCTTGAAAAATGTGCTGCTAACATTATGAAACTTAATACTATCGGAATAAATCTTAATACTTTCATAAAAAATATAAAAAGGGTTACAGAAAAATTACTGCTTCGGGATTATCAAAATTGTTAATTAAAATCTCTTCAACTCTTTTTTGCCACATAGTTTTAAATTCAACTTTTTCAATTTCACCTGCCTGCCCGGAAATTATTTTTTGCATCAGTTCCTGCATTTCGGGCTTAGGCGGAACGGGCGGATTGTAAATTACATCAACGTATTTTCCGGTATCTGTTCTTGTAAAGCGAATTTCTCCCGTAATGTTTTTTTCAAAATACAGTAAAGAATGTCTTATGAAATTACCGGCAATACCTTTAAATCCTGTATCTTTTGTTGCTCCGGTTATATGGCTTATTACATTTGAAATAACACCTGTAACACCTTCTTCGACAGGGTTTCTAAACTCAACTTTTATTTTTCCTCTTTCCGGGATATCGTCAGGATATAGTTTTTCCAGTGCTTTTGCACACATCATATATGCTCCGGCAACCGTAGGGCAACTGTGTCCTGCCGCTTTAACAATTTCCGTATACGAAAACTCAACGATTCCTTCTTCAAAAACGCCGAGAAAATCGGATAAGTTGTCTTTTAATTTAATTGTCCTGACTTTACTGAAATAATCGGGATATTTCATATTTCTTAAAAATAAAGATGAATAAGACCTTGAACAATAGTTCCGGTTTCTCTGTTGAGCTCAGAACCGTACATACTGTGAGGTATCGAAAAAATAATTATAGTGATAATTGATGCCGTAATTACGGAAATTCTGTTTTCTTTTTTTCTGTTGAGTAAAAATGCAATTAACCAAGCTAAAAATGCGATGAGAAGTTTGTTGTCTGTTAAATCCCAGCCGAAAGGAACGCCTGCCCAAAATTCAAGAAAAGCAAATTTTTGAACAATGGGTCCTAATATCATACCGCCGATAGTCATTAAAATAAGAGTAATGCTTGTATATCGCTTAAACTGAGGTATTTTGAATACGGCAAAAAGTCCTGTTACGTTTGCCAAAAACATTGCAAAAAATATGAAAATAACGTGGGGAACGAGGATGTAAAGCGGAACAGCTCCTTTATATCTTATTACTACAGGTTCCTCTTTTAAGAGTTCGTGTGTCCCGTTATTATCCGTTAAATTTATGTAATACATTAATTTGCCGGCAGGCGGTTGATGCGGCAGTTTTGCCGTAAATATTATTTTTCCGTCTTTTTTTTCTTGCTTAAAGGGCTCTTTGTGCCAATTTTCTTCTTTTATTACGGGGTAATGCTTCCAAAATAAGACAGCTTCGACATTATTATCATCAATATTAAGTGTTAATGTTGCATCATCGTTGCCGCCGTGAGAACGGATAAATTTTAGTTTATGCTCCTTACCGTTTAATGTTATTTTTGCTTTTTTAGGATAGGTAGGACCGGTTACTTTCTGGTAAACTGCTGCACCTAAGGTTATAATTAATCCGAGTATCCAAAGTATTATTCTCTTTCGTTTCATCTGTTTTATATTTTAATTTTGAAGGTTTTAAGAAATTAAAGCTGAACAGGTAATACAAGTTTTTTATCTTTTCGAGTAATATTTACCGTAATTTTTTGCCCTTTTTTCAGTTTATTCAGAACCTCCATATAGTCATAGATATTTGCGATTTTTTCTCCGTTAATTGCCGTTATGTAGTCGCCTCTTTTTATACCGCTTATTTCTGCAGGTCCGCCTTTTTTTGTTCCGTCTATTCTGAGTCCTTTATTTTCGGTATCGCCGAAGCCCGGTATAACACCCAAAGTAACTTTTAAACCTCTGCCGGAGGCATTGTTTTTTTTCGGCATTCCGGTTGATTGATATGTCAGAGATTCATTATTGCCGGCAAAATATTTTAATAATTCAAAGGCAAACTTTGTTACTTTTACCTGACCTTCAAAGTTTATTTTTTCGGTATCGTCGAAAGGCGTATGATAATCTTCGTGTGCTCCGGTATTAAGAAAAAGAACAGGGATGTCTTCCATATAAAATGACGAATGGTCGGAAGCTCCGTATCCGCCCGGAGAAAAAGACAGTTTTAAGTCTGTTTTATCTTTTAACTTTTCTAATATTTTTTCAAATTCTTTAGCAGTTCCTGTTCCTGCAATTGTAACTGTATTGTTATCTTTTAACCTGCCCGTCATATCCAAGTTTATCATAAGGTAAGCTTTTTTCAGGTCAATAAGCGGATGGCTGACAAAATAAGCCGAGCCGAGTAAGCCTGTTTCTTCTCCGCTGAAAGCGATAAATAAAATACTTCTGTCGGGTCTTATGTTTTTGTCTTTAAACTTTTGTGCGATTTCAAGAAGGGATGCTACCCCGGAAGCATTGTCGTCGGCACCGTTATGAACTGCAATTGTGTCAGGCATTCTGGAGCCGGAGTTTTTACCTCCTAAGCCAAGGTGGTCGTAATGTGCTCCTACTATGATATATTCTTGTGAAAGAGTTTTGTTGTTTCCCGGAAGCAGGGCAACGATATTTTGTGTGCGTGTTTTTATGTATTCAATATTTACAGTTCCTTTAACTTTTGTTTTTGTTTCAAAAGAAACAGGTTTTTTGTTTTCAGCTAATTCAGTTTCAAGGTCTGTTATTTTTTTCTTACCGGGAAGAATCTTGTTTGCCAAATTTCTTTTTATCTGTATAACGGGAATTTCAACTTGGGCATTTCCTCTGCCGTATTTTAATTCCGAAAGCATGTCTTTTTTGTCAAATTTTTCACCTGATACTAATAATACACCTGAAGCCCCTTTCTTTATTGCCGTCATAACCTTAGAACGGTCAGAGCTGTAAGGTTCCAGTTCGTTGTCATCTTTAGTGCTTGTTTCCGGGATACCTCTCAATATCAAAACCCATTTGTTTTTTACTTCAATATTTTTGTAATCGTTCCATTTTATTTTGTCGGTATTTATATCAAATCCGTATCCTGCAAATACAACCTTGCCGGAAACCGTTCCGTTACCGGAAAACGGTAAAGGCGTATTGTCTTCAAAAGTTTTGCAACTGAATTTATTTATGTATAAGTGATTGTTGCTGTTTGCTTTAATGCCTGTAGTGATATCAAAATACTGATAGCCGTTTTCACCGAGCAGTGTTAAATCGTTATTTTTAAATTCTCTCCTTATGTAATCTGCAGCAACTTTCATTTCTTTTGTTCCCGGCTTTCTGCCTTTCAGAGAGTCGGAGGCAAGAAAACTTATATGCGTTTTTAAATCATTTTTATTAATGCTTTGAGCATTTATCATAAATGAAGAGGCAATTATCAAAGGTATTATTAGAAATTTCATCTGTCTTATTTATAATGTTTCTAAATTAAGTTACAAAAATATCAATAGTTGTCTTATTTGCAAGAAAAATTATAATAAATTACCATTTCATTACAACTTTACCTGTCGAT
>JALSMF010000099.1 GCA_026987795.1 Bacteroidales bacterium | reverse complement strand
TTTTGTAATTAAGAATGTCTTCCGTAACGTCTTTTCCGTATAGGGTTGAGAGAAAGAAATCGTGAATCGGAGGCTCGTAACCTTTTTTTATAAGTTTTGAGATTGTTGTATCATAAGCCCAGTTTAAAGTGTCTTCATAAGGTATATTGTTGATATTAAATGCTTTTTTCTCTCCTGTTTTTAAGTTTTTGTAATATAAAACCGTTTCGTAAACGTCTTTTTCTGCGTTAGGAGGAATTGTA
Source organism: Bacteroidales bacterium (assembly GCA_026987795.1). Taxonomy (GTDB): domain Bacteria; phylum Bacteroidota; class Bacteroidia; order Bacteroidales; family JAADGE01; genus JAADGE01. Next base: position 3,451 of record JALSMF010000099.1, on the reverse strand, counting down.
ACGGCTTTTTTTATGTTTGTTCCTTCTTTAAACGGTCTGAAATCAATGACAGGTAAGTTGCAATAGTTATAAAACTGGAATCCTAAAGCAAAAATGAGAAATCCTGATATTGCAATTTTTGTTTTTCGGGTTGAAAAGTTTGTTCCGAATTTTTTCTTTCCGAAGAATATTATAAAAATAAAAATCAGGAGTATAATATTTTTCCGAAATGTCTCCCAGTTTGTAAGTTTTACGGCATCGCCGAAACATCCGCAATCCGTTACCGAATTTGTTATTGCAAGCCATAATGTCAGAGGCGTAAAAACCAGCATCAGTAACAATCCCAACCAAGATGCAAATTTAGAGAATGTATTAAACAGCAGCATAAGACCTACCGTAAGTTCAGCGGCATTTAACAGAAATGCCAAAATAAGAGCATAGGGCATTAAAAACGTTAACCCCATTGCCTCAAAATAATCGCTGAATTTTATTTGAGTTCCTACGGGGTCAATTGCTTTAACTAAACCGGAGAAAATAAATATAAGACCGGTTATAATTCTGCTGATGTGAAAAAAGTTTTTTTTCATTACTTTTTATTTTTTTCCGTAACTAATTTTATCAATGCAAAAACGGCATAATTAATCATATCGTAATAGTTTGCGTCAACATTTTCAGATATAAGTGTTTCTCCGTCATTATTTTCTATCTCTTTAGTTCTGAAAATTTTCATTAAAATTAAATCTGTAAAAGATGTTACCCGCATACTTCTCCACGCTTCGTCATAATCATGATTTTTTTTCATCATAAGTTCTTTTGCCTTTTTGAAATAATTCAAATACATCTTTTTTGCTTCATCGGGCTCTAAATTTATATTTTCGGAAGTGCCGAGTTCAAGTTGTATGAGAGCAATAAGGGCATAGTTAATAATGCCTATGTATTCGGGGATTATTCCTTCGTCTATTTTTTGCTCTTTCTTTGTTTCAAGGCTTCTTATACGTTGAGCTTTTATGAAAATCTGGTCTGTAATTGAAGAGGGACGCAAAATACGCCAAGCAGTGCCGTAATCTTTAAGCTTTTTATCAAAAATATCTTTGCATAATTTTATTACGTCTTCATATTGTTTGTCTGTACCGGGCATTTTTGTTTCAAAATTAATAAAAATACGTTATTCCTGAAAAGTTTTTAATCATCTGAAAATTTTCTGATTATTCTCCGGTATGACGAAAATACGTTTGCTCTTGATACGAAACCGACATATTTTTTTCCGTCTAAAACCACAACGTTAAATAAACCGCTTGTTTGGATTTTTTTTGCTACTTCTGCCATTGTATCATTAATATCAACTACAACATTCGGTTTAAACATTATTTGACTTGCAAAAACTCTTTCGTATTTTTCTTTATCAAAAATTATATTTTTAAAATTCTGTAATGTTATAAGTCCCAAAAAATTATTATTATCATCAACAACAGGGAAAATATTCCTTTCAGATTTAAGAAACGCTTCTTTAATTTGTTTCAAATTATAATCGGGCTTTAATTTTATAAAGTTATTTTCTATTAAGTTTTTAACTTTCATCATTTTAAGGATATTCTTATCTTTATGATGCGTCATAAGTTCACCTCTTTTGGCAAGTTGTATCGTATAGACAGAATTTTTATGAAAAATTCGCACGGTTGCAAATGAAATTGTGGCTACAACCATAAGCGGAACGAACAGACCGTAACCTCCGGTTAAATCTCCGATAAGGAATATTGCCGTAAGAGGAGCATGTAAAACTCCGGCTATCATACCTGCCATTCCGACAAGAGCAAAGTTTTCATGCGACAGTGTTCCCATTCCGAGAGAGCCTACAAGAATTGTAAAAAATAATCCGGTATTTGCTCCCGTAAACAAGGTAGGCGCAAAAATGCCTCCTATTCCGCCGCTTCCGAAAGTTATTGAAGTTGCTACTACTTTAAGAAGTATAATAACGATAAAAAGAATAAATACCATTATTTGATTTTCAGACATACTTTCAAACAGGGTATCCTCAAAGAGATAACCGAAGTTGCCGTGCAAAGCGGAATTGGTTACTTCATAGCCTTCACCGTAGAAAAAAGGGAAAAAATAAATGAGAATTCCGAGACTGAAACTTCCTATCAGAAATTTATAACGAGCTTTTTTTATTTTTTCAAAAAGTTTTTCGATAAAAACATATACTTTTGTGAAATATGCAGAAACAAGACCTGTAATTATACCGAGTATAATATAATAGGGTATATCACTCATTACAAACGGGTCTTTCATTTGAAAAGGATAGATAACACCGAGACCGAATAAGAAATAAGATGTAATTGTTCCTGTTACGGAAGCTATTAAAATCGGAACAACCGAATACATTGTTAAATCAATCATTATAACTTCCAATGCAAAAACGACACCTGCCAAAGGGGCTTTAAATATTGCAGACATTGCTCCTGCCGAAGCTGCTCCGAGAATTAAAATTCTATGTTTGTAATTAAGATGGAAAAATCGTCCTAACACCGAACCATATGCAGCACCTGTGGCAACAGTAGGACCTTCCAACCCTACCGACCCGCCGAAACCTACCGTAAATGCACTTGTTATAACTGATGAAAACAAATTGTGCATCCTTATAAACCCGTATGATTGAGAAATGGCATACAAAACACCGGGTATGCCGTGTTGTACCTGCCTTTTTATAACGTATTTTATAAAAATAACCGTAAGAGAAATACCTATCGCAGGGAAAATTATGTACAGAAAGTTTTCTGTATTTTCAAAAAAACTGCTTTTCAGCAATAATTGAATAAGATGAACGGCTCCTTTAATTAAAAAGGCAATGATTCCGGCAAGAAAACCAACAACAGCAGACAGTATCAACAAAAATTGATTATCAGACATATGTTTCAGCCGCCATTTAAGAAACTTAAAAGTATACCGGTGCATAAAACTTCTTAATTTCTTTTTTAAAATTCCCGAAGACATAATAGTGTATATTTCAAAACGAGTTGCAAATGTATTACTGTAAATTGATTTTTCAAACAATTAGACAATAATTAATTATATAAACGACCGATATTTTTATAGTATTGTTTTTCAGATATTTACAGGCAGATTAATTATGCCTTTAAAAACAAAATCAGCAGGTCCGGACAACCAAATATTTTCAAAGCCGTTATTTTTCTTTTCAAAATTTACAACTAACCTGCCGCCCTTTGCATTTAAAATTATTTCACCCGATTTTAAATTATTAATTTCGGCATATGTCAAAGCCGATGCTACGGCTCCGGTTCCGCAAGCCAAGGTTTCGTTTTCCACCCCCCTTTCGTAAGTCCTTATTTTTAAGACATTATCGCGTAAAATCTCAATAAAATTTACATTTATCCCGTCATTTTTGAATTTGTCGGAAAATCTGACTTTTTGTCCTTCTTTATATACATTACTACCGCCAATATTACTGCAAAAC
>JALSMF010000098.1 GCA_026987795.1 Bacteroidales bacterium | reverse complement strand
CTTTACGGAAAATAATAATATTTATGAAAATAAATTGCAAAAAATAAATAATCAGCGGAATTTGGCATATTCAAACTATGATACCCTGTTACTGAAAAGTTTGGACTCAACTTACGATAATGTCATTTCGGAACAGATTGATTTTGTTAAAAAATACGCTTACGAAAACAATAAAAGTTTTGTTTCACTATATTTAACCTTGTATAATCTTGCTGATTATCTTGACTTTAACGAGCTAAACAGAATTTACGTACATTTTGACGACACCCTTAAAATTTCACCTTATTTTAAAGAATTAAAAGATATTATTGAAATTAAAAAGAAAACACAAACAGGTATGCAGGCTCCGGATTTTTCGCTGCCCGATACCTCCGGCACTTCAATTTCTTTATCATCCTTACAGGGAAAGTATGTTTTACTAAACTTTTCGGCTTCTTGGAGCGGATATTGCCGTGCCGACAACCGAGTTTTAAAAAAGATATACGAAAAATACAAAAACCGGGATTTTGAAATTTATCAGATTTCGATTGAACAAAGCAAAAAGCAATGGCAAAACGTTATAAAAGCCGACAAGGTTAATTGGATTACCGTATCGGATTTAAAGGGTTTAGATTGTGATGTTCTGAAACTTTACGGTGTAAGGAAATTACCGTATTATTTCTTACTTAACAAAAACGGCATAATTGTTTATTCCGGAAATAGTATTAAAGATCCGGAGAAAATATTAGACGAAATATTCTCTGAATAAAATTCAGAATAAATTCGATGTGCCTTTAAGACACACCGAGTTTTATTAAATACCCAAACTTTTAACAACAATTTCGGCAATATCCGCAACTTCGATTTCCTGTTCTTTGTTTTTCATTTTTACGCCGTCTTTCATCATTGTCATACACATAGGGCATGCCGTGGCAATTAAATTACAGCCGGTTTCAAGAGCATCTTCGGTTCGAAGTTCGTAAACTTCTTTATCACCTTTTTCAGCTTCTTTAAACATCTGTGCTCCGCCGGCACCGCAACACAGCGAGCGACTTTTATTTCTGTGCATTTCGGTTATTTCTCCTATTTTATTAAGCGTAAAACGCGGTGCTTCGTATTCGCCGTTGCCTCTTCCGAGATAACACGGGTCGTGAAAGGTTATTTTTTTATCTTTGAAAACTTCGGAATTTAAGTTCAGTTTTCCGTCTTCAATAAGTTTTTGAATAAATTGCGTATGGTGCATTACTTCGTAATTTCCGCCGAGGTCGCAATATTCGTTTTTCAGGGTATTAAAATCGTGGGGGTCGCAGGTAATTATTTTTTTTACTTCGTAACCGTTCATCACTTCAATATTCATAAGTGCCTGCATTTGGAAAAGAAATTCGTTTCCGGCACGTTTGGCATTGTCGCCCGAGTCGGTTTCTTCGGTTCCGAGGCAAGCGTAATCAACACCGGCATACTCCAATATTTTTGCAAAATTGCGTGATATCTCCATACCGCCTTCGTCGTAACTTCCGGCACTTCCTACCCAGAACAGATATTCCGGTTTTTTACCTTCAGCGAATTTATCAGCCATAAGCGGAACTTTTACGTCTTTTTCTTCTCCGTTTACCGTAATTTTAAGATTATCAGCCCAGTTAAAACGGTCAGCAGCCGAATATTTCCAAGGTGCTCCGTTGTTTTCGATATTGGTTGACATGGCATTTATCAATGCCGGAGCTTTGGATTCTTCTAAGAAAATATAGCGTCGCATTTCCAAAATCATTGACGGGTGGTCGATATTTACCGGACATTCTTGTGCACAAGCATTACAAGTGGTGCAAGCCCAAAGTTCTTCATAACTTGTATGGTCGGGATACAATGATTTTCCGTCTTGATATGATTTACCTTCTTTCAAAAGTCCGTTCATTTTTTCCTCCATTCGCCTTCTGTAATCGAGAACGACCTTTCGGGGTGATAATAATTTGCCGGTCTGATTTGCAGGGCATACCGAAGTACAGCGTCCGCACTGCGTGCAGGCAAGCGAGTCGATATAATTTTTCCATGTTCCGTCTTCAACGTCTTTCATACCGAAGCGTTCCGGTTCTTCATTTTCATCTTCCGTAATCGGTGCGTCAGGATTAAGCATAAGTTTTACTTCTTTGGTAACCGATTCCATTTCGTTCATTTTTGTCAGCGGCTCCGTGCGGGAAAAATACACATTAGGTATTGACATAAATACGTGGAAATGTTTTGAATACGGTAAGTAATTAGCAAAGAAAAAGATTAAAATGATATGCGACCACCACATAATAAGTTCGATTGTATGTGCAGAATCTGCAGGAATCCAATCGGTAATTAACGAACTTAAAGGAAATATGCCCTTAACTTGCGAACCGGCATTTACGATGTATGCGGCATTCATTCCGATTAAACTTACCATCAAAAACAGAATTAAAAGCAGAGCAAATGTTGCATCTTTGTGGTCGCGGTGTCGCATCTCTTTTCCGGTAAAGCGTTTTATGTGCATAATATTTCGCCTTATCAGAAAAGCGATAACAAGAACCAGTATTATCCATGCCGAAATATCGCTTCCGGCAATTAAAACATCATAAAAAGAACCGAGAAAAGAAAAAATTCTGTCGTTGGCGGGGTTACCGTCAAAAGGTGTGCCGATTAAGCCGTCGATAAGCATTTCGCCGGAGCCGAAAGTAATGAGCAAAAAGCCCCAAAAAACGAGGGCGTGCATAAATCCGACTATCGGGAAACGCATGATTTTGGTTTGCCCGAAGGCAACTTTCAACGTTCTTTTCATGCGTTCTCCGACATTGGAAATTGAATAGGGTTTTTTCAGGAGTTTTATAATTCTGAAAATTCTTGAAAAACTCCATGCTAAAATTCCGAAAGCAACGAGTGTTGTTGCTATAAAAATAATGTGTTCTGCCATTTTATGTCTGTTTTTTAAATTTCTGTTTCAAAAATAATAAATATTATGCTTGCATAAGAATATTATATTTAATTCAGAATGATTTTAAATAAAGTATTATAGTTTTCCTTCAAAAAATAAATCTTCTCTGCCTTGTTATGAAGCTTGAAAGCATTAATAAATTCCGTTTTTTATATTTTTGTCCTGACAAATAAAGCAATTTATAAAAAAATTAATGTATTATTGCATAGTGTTTATTAACATCTGAAATTAAAAATATGAATATAAAATTATATCTGTTGTTGTCGGTATTACTTTCAACAACTTCATTACAAGGATTTTCTCAAAGGGAGAAATTATACGACACAAATGCTGACGGTATGCAGCAATTTAAAACAGCAACTGAGCAAGCCCTAAATGAGAATAAACACGTGATGGTCCAGATTGGCGGGAATTGGTGTCCGTGGTGCTATAAATTTCATGATTTCTATAAAAACGACACAGAACTTGATTCAATAGTTAATGCGAATTATGTTACAGTAAAAATCAATTATGATAAGTCGCTGAAAAATGAAAAATTATTTGCACAACTCGGCTATCCGCAACGTTTCGGTTTTCCTGTCATCGTAATTTGCGATGCCGAAGGTAAAAGACTGCATACGCAAAATTCGTGGTACCTGGAAGACGGTAAAGGGAGTTATGACAAAGAAAAATTTAAAACATTTTTAAAAAATTGGACGATAAAAGCGATAAGCCCGGAAAGTTACAAGTAATTGAAAGTTAAAAGTAGTTGAAAGTTAAAAGGGATGCTTATTGTTTGATTGCTTGTACC
>JALSMF010000097.1 GCA_026987795.1 Bacteroidales bacterium | reverse complement strand
AAACTTTGTTATATACCTGTGTCCGTGCGGAAAAAAAATACCGTTATCATATTCGTGTATTCCTAAACGAAACTCTTTATTATTTTGGATAACAGTCTCGTCAACAGAGGACAGGTATAAAATTTTGCCGTCTTTTTCATTTTTGTATGGGGCAATCAACAGTCCATGGTATTTTCTTGTATTACAGTCAATAATGGTTGTACTTGCATATGCCCCTGCTCTGTTCGAACGAATCAGTTCTTTACTTAAGGCAAATTCAAGATTAACAAGTTTGTCTTTCTCAATTTTAATGTACGACATTATTACTTTTTTTAATTTGTAATACAAAGAAAAGACATTATTTCTTAACTTGTATTAAATTATTTTTATTTTTTTGAAATTATCCAGTCTTTAAATTTTTATTTATAAGTGTTCTAAATTGTTTTAATTATGTTGTATATCACTTTGCGGTTTTTCTAAAGTTTTTAATTTTGGAAAAAAGAAATTTTTATTTGTATGAGAGTAAAACGAATAGAACAAATACGAGATTTAAAGCAACAAGCAGGTGATGAGATTAATATTGAATTATTACAACCTTTGCTCGAAAAATATAAAGGAAAAAAGGGCAGTTTAATACCTGTATTGCAAGGAACACAGGATATATACGGGTATATACCGGAACAAGCATTTCTGGAAATATCGAAAAAGTTAGGATATAAACTAAGCTCTCTGTACGGTGTTGTTACTTTTTACGCCCAATTCAGGCTTAATCCGGTGGGCAAGCATATAATAAAGGTATGTCACGGTACGGCATGTCATGTTCAAAATGCTAAAAAAATTACGGAAATTTTACAGGATACCCTTAAAGTTTCAGATGGTGAGACTACCGAAGATAAACTATTTACTTTGGAGTCGGTAGCATGTCTCGGATGCTGTTCGCTTGCACCTGTAATGATGATAGGCGATGAAACATACGGTAAACTTACCGAGAAAAGCACAAAAAAAATAATACGGGAAATAAAAAACAGTGAGAAACAGAAGAAATAAATAAAAGGTTCTTTCTGAATTATTACTTAACATCTCAAATTAAAATATGAGTAGAATTAAAGCAATAGTAGGTCTGGGTAGTTGCGGAATTGCAGCCGGAGCCGGAAAAGTTTACGATAAACTCAATGAACTTATTAAAACTGAGAAATATAAAGTAAGTGCAGATAAAACGAGTTGTATCGGTATGTGCTACAAGGAGCCGCTTGTAGAAATTATAGATAATGACAAATCATATTTATACGGCGGAGTAACAGAAAGCATATTAGAAGAAATTCTTGAAAAGCATACGAAAGAGCATAAACCTGTTGAGAAATATGTTGTTCACTCCGAATATACAGAAACAGAAGAGGATGTATTTTGGGAAGGACAAGTTAAAATAGCACTGCGTCACTGCGGTATTATCAACCCTGAGGTTATAGAAGAATATGAAGCAAAAGGAGGATATAATGCCCTGAAGAAAATAGCGGAGCGTAAAATGTCTTATGACGAGGTAATAGAAGAGATTTTAGATTCCGGATTAAGAGGCAGGGGAGGGGGCGGCTTCCCTACCGGATTAAAATGGAAATTTGCAAGACAAAATGAGTCTGATGAAAAATATATTATATGTAATGCCGACGAAGGAGATCCGGGAGCATTCATGGACAGGTCTTTGCTGGAAGGCGACCCGCACGCAGTTATTGAAGGAATGATAATTGCAGCTTATGCAATAGGAGCAAATTCCGGAGTTATATATTGTCGGGCTGAATATCCTTTAGCAATCGTTCGCTTAAACATAGCGTTACAACAAGCTCGAAAAAAAGGCTATCTCGGTAAAAATATAATGGGAATTGACGGGTTTAATCTGGATATATACATTAAAGAAGGTGCCGGAGCATTTGTTTGCGGAGAGGAAACAGCATTAATAGCATCAGTGGAGGGAGAAAGAGGAATGCCCAGAAAAAGACCTCCTTTTCCTGCGGCTTCAGGCTTATGGAAAAAGCCCACAAATATTAATAATGTCGAAACTCTTGCAAATATACCGTGGATTATCGACAAAGGAGCAGAAGAATATGCAAAATACGGAACCGAAAAAAGTAAAGGTACAAAAGTTTTTGCCCTTACGGGAAAAATAAACAGAGGTGGTTTAGTGGAAGTTCCGATGGGAATGACAATACATGATATTGTATTTAAACTCGGAGGAGGAATACAAGACGGTAAAAAATTTAAAGCCGTTCAGTTAGGCGGTCCTTCCGGAGGGTGTATTCCTGCAAGCCTTGACGATACCATAGTTGATTACGACTCAGTAAATGCAACAGGAGCAATTATGGGCTCGGGAGGGATGGTCGTTATGGACGAAACAACATGTATGGTTGATATGGCACGTTTCTTTTTAGACTTTACCCAAAAAGAATCTTGCGGGAAATGTACTTTTTGCCGTGTAGGAACGAAAAGAATGTTAGAGATTCTTACACGAATTACCGAAGGAGAGGGAAAAGAAGGAGACATTGAAAAACTTGAAGAGCTGTCAATACAAATTAAAGAAGGGTCTTTGTGCGGGCTAGGGCAAACAGCTCCGAATCCTGTTCTTACCACCATAAAATATTTCAGACACGAATACGAAGCGCATATTAAAGAGAAAAGATGTCCTGCAAAAAACTGTGCCAAATTACTTACTTATGAAATTATTCCCGATATGTGTACCGGATGTACGGTTTGTGCCGTTAATTGTCCCGTTGATGCAATTGACGGAGAAAGAAAAGAAATACACTTTATAAGGCAAGATGACTGTATTAATTGCGGAATGTGTTTTTCTAAGTGTAATTTTAATGCTATCAAAGTCTACTAAAAACTTACTTTTGGTAATACTCTCGAAATTATTATAAAATAATCGGTAAAAAACAATATTTATGTCCGAATTAAAAATAACAATAAACGGAAAAGAATATAAAGCTGAAAACGGAAAATCCGTTTTAGAGGTCGCACAAGAAAACAATATTGAAGTTCCCACTTTATGTCACGACCCCAGACTTGAGCCTTACTCGTCCTGCTATATCTGCGTTGTGGAAATAGAGGGAATGAGAGGACTGCAACCGGCGTGTTCTACAAAGGTTACGGACGGAATGAAAGTTGAAACGGATAATAAAAAAATAAAAGCTTCCCGTAAAACAGCATTAGACCTCTTAGTTAGCGATCACTATGCATCATGCATAGCACCTTGCAAAGCAACCTGTCCGGCAGGTGTTGACGTTCAAGGCTATATTGCTCTTATAGAAAAAGGTATGTATTCGGCAGCCGTTAAGCTCATAAAAGAAGTAAATCCGCTTCCTGCAATTTGCGGACGTGTGTGCGTAAGACCCTGTGAAGCTGCTTGCAACCGGAATTATACGGATGAAAAAGCACCTGTAGGTATCGATTATATGAAAAGATTTGCATCTGATTATGATTTAGAATCAGAGGAGCATTACAAACCCGAAGTTGCCCCGAGCACAGGAAAGAAAGTGGCTGTAATAGGTGCCGGTCCCGGCGGATTGTCTGCAGCTTATTTCCTGCAACAAAAAGGACATCAAGTTGATATTTTTGAAGCAAATAATCATCCCGGCGGCTGGCTAAGGTACGGAATACCCGAATATCGGCTGCCTAACGATTTGCTTGACAAAGAAATAGCAACAATAACAGAACTCGGAACAAATATTTTTCTTAATAAAAAACTCGGAGACAATCTTTCTTATAAAGAAATTAAAAAAAATTATGATGCGACAATTCTTACTATAGGCTCACAAAGAGGGACTTTATTGGGTATTGAAGGAGAAGATGCCGACGGTGTTTTTTCAGGTATCGATTTCTTGAGAAATATGGAACAAACCGGACAACGATACGATTTCAGAGGAAAGAAAGTTGCGGTTGTAGGAGGCGGAAACACTGCGATGGATTGTTGCAGAACTTCTCAAAGATGTAATGCCGATAAAACTTACATAATTTATCGAAGAACAGAAAAAGAAATGCCTGCCAATCCTATCGAAATACACGAAAGTAAATTAGAAGGCGTAGAATATATGATTTTAACCAACCCTGTAAAAGTAAACAAAACAAAAGACGGGAAGGTTAAGTCAATGACACTTATAAAAATGGAACTCGGCGAGCCGGATGCTTCCGGAAGACGAAGACCTATTCCTGTTGAGGGTTCAGAATTTGAGCTTGAAGTTGATTATATACTGGCGGCGATAGGTCAAAAAACAGAAGTCGGTTTTATAAATGACATAAATAAAAATACAGATAAAGGAGAATTGAAATTAAATAAATGGGGAGATATTTATGCCGACTCTCTGACTCTTGAAACCGGAATACCCGGAGTTTTTGCAGCCGGCGACGGTGTTACGGGTCCTGCTACAATTATCGAAGCAATTGCACAAGCAGGCAAGGCATCTTTAAGTTGCCATCAGTATCTTTCAGGAGAAGAAATAAAACCGAAACCGAAAGAGTTTTTAAGTAAAAAATCAAACTTTAAAAAAATCTCGGAACTTGAATTTGCCGGAAAATTTGAAAAGCAGGAAAGAATAGAAATGCCGGTTTTAACTCCTGATAATCGTTTAAATTTCAACGAAGTTGAGCTGGGTTATACGGAAGAGGATGCCTTAACGGAAGCTCAAAGATGTTTTGAATGCGGTTGCCAAGAGTATTTTACCTGCGATCTTAAAAAATACTGCACTGAATACGGAGCGGAACAAGAACGCTTTGCGGGAGATTTCCACGAACGTCCGGTTGACTTCTCTCACCCCTACATAGAAATAGATAATAATAAATGTATTTTATGTTCCCGATGTATCAGAATTTGTGATGAGGTTGTCGGAACCCGTGCATTAGGACTTGTAAAGAGAGGATTTGAAACATTCGTAGCACCGGCAATGGCAAAATCTCTGACGGATACAAGTTGCGAATCTTGCGGGCTGTGTATTTCAACTTGCCCGACAGGTGCAATTACCGAAAACTTTAAATTTAAACCCGGTCCTTTTAAACTTGAAAGCTTTGAAACAATAAGCAATTACGGTTCAAGCGGCGAAAAAATAAGAATAAATCATCGGGACGGTTTTGTTATGAGTGTTACCGGAGCCGAAGGGAAAATTAACAAAGACGGAAACATAGGTCGAAAATCTAAATTCGGATATCAATATATGAATGATGCTTCAAGAATAACCAAACCTTTGTTGAAAAAAACTGACGGAGGTTTTGAAGAAATAACCTTTGAAGATGCATATTCAATTATTAAAGAGAAAATTTTATCAACGGATAAAGACAAAAATGCCTTTTTTGCCGGAGCACGTTTGGCTAATGAAGAACAATACCTTATTAAAAAGCTTGCAACAGAGGCTGTTAAGACAGAAAATGTCGGCAGTTTTCACTATCTGGGAAGAGGAGATGCCTACGGAAGCAACTCTTATAAAAACGTTCCTTTTGATAAAATAAAAGATGCCGGTAAAATATACGTTCTCGGTGCAGAATTAAATCAAGACGACCAATTTGTAAGTTTTCTTATAAATAATGCAAAAGCTAAAAATAATGTAAAAGTTGAACTTATAACCGTTGAACAAAACAGTTTTGAAGAAAAGGCAGATAATACGATAAAAATTAAATCATATTATAACTTTATTAAAGCTGCAAATGCTTTTATCATTGAAAACGGCTTGCAGAATCAGATGTATATCAACGATAATACCGAAGATTTTGAAACGTATAAATCAAAACTTGAAAGTTTTGAATATTATGCCGAAAAATCAGGTGTTACAGGTGATGTAATTTCAAATTTCGTAAAAGAATACAATAATGAAAATAATGCAGTATTAATTTATTCCGAAAAGCAAATATCAGGAAACTGCAGTTATGAAATATTTAATTTAGCATTGATGACCGGAAAGCTCGGAAAGACAGCATCAGGCATTATCTCTTTGAAAGAGAAAAATAATTCACACGGACTTTTTGATAACAACTGCTTTGCAAACGACAAATTATTTGAAGGTTTAAAAACTAACGCTTATAAAAATATATTTATTTTCGGAGAAGACCCTGTTGGCTGTGCTTTTAACAAAAACGAAACTCTTAATATGCTTAAAAGCGATTTTTTGCTTGTTCAGGACTATTTTATTACCGATACTGCTAAAATTGCAGATTTGATTTTGCCGGCATCAATGCCTTCGGAAACATACGGGAGTTTTACAAATACTCAAAGGATTTTACAAAATTTTGAACCCGGATTCGACCCTGTTCTTGAAAGAAATAATATTGAACAGTTGCTTGATATTCTGAAAATATTCGGATTAAACGGATTAAGCTCGCAGGAAGACATATTCCTTGAAGCAGCAAAATATTTACCGGTATATCCGAAAAAAATATCCTTTAAATTTACCGAAAATGACAATCAAAACCGAATATTTGATTACGGTTGCGACTTTGTTAACAAAAAATTTGAAGAGGAATTTAAACGCAGTTTTAATTAAACAGAAAAGGGAGCATTATAAAAAAATAATGTTCCCTTAATTTTTTATAAAACAAAACTGCTAATTTTCCATCAGTTTATCAATTATTTCCGATATATCTGCAAAAATATCGTCAACTTCGCCTTCGCCCATAATTTCGTATAATTTTCCCTTTTGTCTGAAATATTCGCCTACAGGAGCTGTTTGTTCTTTGTAGGTCTTAATTCTTTTTGCAATAATTTCAGGAGTATCGTCAACTCTTCCGCCCTCTTCGGCTCTTTTCAGCAGTCTTTTTACAAGCTCTTTTTCTCTTACATTAAGGGCAAACATTGCAGAAACCTCATAGTTTTTGTCTTTTAATATTTTTTCCAGCCCTTTTGCCTGTTCAACGGTTCTCGGAAAACCGTCAAGAACAACACCTCTTGTTCCTTTATTAGCCTCAATTTCTTTTGCAATCATTCCGAGGATAATATCATCGGGAACCAGTCCGCCTTTGTTCATATAGTTTTTAGCAATTTGACCGAGTCTTGAATTTGTTTCTAATTCTTTTCTCAAAATATCTCCCGTTGATAAGTGGACGAGGTTATATTTTTCGATTATTTTCTTAGACTGAGTTCCCTTTCCTGCTCCGGGAGGGCCGAAAAGAAGGAAATATTTAACATTTGAAATAGCCTTTGCCGGTTGTTGCCCGTGAGTGTAAATTGCAGTAAGATTTCTTCCGTATCCGTTGTAATCTAAGCCGTAGCCGACAATAAAATCATTAGGAATTTCCATTCCTATATAGTTTATCATATAATTCTTCATAAACGCATCTGGCTTAAGAAGAAGTGTTGCTATTCTTATTTCTGCCGGATTCAATTCGTTTATTTGGTCAACGATTTTCTCCATTGTTATACCGGAATCAACAATATCTTCCAAAACCACAACCGTTTTTCCCGTTAAATCTTCATTAAGACCAATGAGTTTTTTTACATTTCCCGTTGACTCTGTCCCTTCGTATGAAGCAAACTTTATGAAAGAAATTCTTGCGTCAAATTCAATACGTTTAAATAAATCGGCGGCAAACATAAACGCACCGTTTAGTATCGCTACAAAAACAACATCTTTATTAAATAATTGTGCATTCATCTCATCTGCCATATCCTGGATGGCATCTTGAATTTTTTTTGTAGGAATAGTTAATTCAAACTCTTTGTCAAGCAGTTTAATAGTCATAATTTCGAGGATTCTTGTAAAAAAATGCAAATTTACAAAAATAAAGGTATAATTTATTAAAAAAATAACAAAGTTCAGCGTTTTTTTAAAGAAAATGATTTTAAAATTACACGTAACTTTAAAATATTTATGATACAGAAAAATATCGAAAAAAATAAAAATTATTTTCATAAATAATTAAGCAGTTATTTTTAAAATGCTTTTCTTTGTAAAAGTTCATTTAATTTTAAACATATGAGATATATTCTTTTTACTTTTTCAGTTTTTCTTCTGAATTTTACCTCTTTTTCTCAATATCAGACAGAATCCGGAGCACGTCAAGGCGGAATGGCAGGTTCCGGTATCGTGATTTCAGATATCTGGTCAAGTTATCATAATCAGGCAGGCTTAGCGGATTTGCCGGTATTTTCTGCAGGCTTGTTTTATTCTGATATATTTAATATGCCCGATTTGAGAGATATTGCTTTCTCGGCTGCAATGCCTGTAGAACAATACGGGGTTGCAGGGATAAATTATTCTTATAACGGAAATGAATTTTCAAATTTCAGTAAATTCGGACTTGCTTTTTCAAAACGTCTCGGGAAACGGATAACTGCCGGTATCCAACTTGATTATCTGCGCTTTGCCCAGCTTAATTACGGAAATACGGGAACTGCTGTCGGTGAAATAGGTTTTATTGCCGAGCCGGTTGAGAAGTTGTACATAGGAGCTCATGTTTTTAATCCTTGGAGGGCTAAATTAAGCGGAACTGAAGATTATCTTACGTCTGTACTGAGAATAGGAGCAGGGTATTATTTTTCAGAAAAAGTTATAGTTACGGCAGAAACAGAAAAAGAAATTGATAAACCGCTTGTTTTCAGGGCAGGAACTGAATACAACCTGATACAAGGGCTGTTTATACGAACCGGTATTGCTACAAATCCGACTAAATACAGTTTCGGATTGGGGTATAATTACAAGGGAATAGTTTTAGACGCAGCTTATATAAGTCATAATATTTTGGGGTATTATATGCAGTTTGGTTTAGGATATTCACTGAACAATAAAAGCACAAGTAATAATACTGCGGAATAAAATTATAACAGTCTCGAATTAAGAAAACAGAATACCTTGTGTGTCAAAATGACACCTGCGGGCAGGCAAGATGGGACATTGTGGCTGTATTTTTGTGTTGGGAATATATATTGATAAGAAATCTAACGTGTAATTATTAATAAATTTTAAATTTAGAAGTTATGAAAAGGTTAGGTTTTTTATTGTTGTTTTTATCCGCAAGCGTTTTAATCAGTTCGTGCGGACAAGATAAAAATAACTCAAACAATGCAGGAATCGGAAATGAAGCAAGTATTCCCGATAACGTAAAAATTGAACAAGCTGTTACCGACAGTTTATATGCAGCGGTAAACAGGGAAATTGAGAATGAAGTATCGGCAGATAAAGACAGTATAATTGCCGAAGCATTTACGGCTGTTGCGGAAACTCAGGGGATTTTAAATCTTCTTGAAGAAAATAAAACAGAAGAAGCTGTAAGTGCAGCACATAAATTAATCGGAAAATTAGAAGTTCTGCTTACCAAAGACCCTTCGGCAGAGTTTATTTTGGCTGACGTAAGTTTCAGAAAAAATGAGTTGATTACCGATATTGAAACGGTAAGAGAAATAGTAAAATCGGCTAAAAAGTCTATGTCGCAGGGATATTATCAGGAAGCAGCCGAATTGCTTAAAGGTTTGAAAAGCGAAATTATAATTACGGATTATTATATTCCGCTTGCAACCTATCCGGATGCAGTAAAATTAGCAACAGCTTTGGCTGAAGAAAATAAAACTGAAGAAGCAAAAGTTATATTACGACAATTACCTTCAACGATAGTGGTTACCGAAACAGTATTACCCTTGCCTGTTTTAAAAGCCGAGCAAATGATAATTGAAGCCGGTAAAACAGATGCTGAAAGCCATGAAAATTCAGATAAAGTTCTGAACCTTTTAGATGCTGCCGATTATCAACTGCAATTAGCGGAAGAAATGGGATACGGCAATAAAGATAAAGATTTTAAGGCTTTGACAAAATCGATAGAGGTGATTAAAAAATCAGTTAAAGATAAATCTGACAGTCAGCCGAAATTTGATTCTCTGAAAAAAGATATTTTAAAATTTAAAGAAAGGCTGTTTCCGAGAAAAGACAAGAATGACATAAAATAAAAAAAATCAGCCCGATTGAAAAGGTCGGGCTTTTAATTCTAAAAAATATATTATGACAAAATTAATTTTGAAAAACGTAAACGAAGTTGAGGAAAATTTAAGAGATGAAGTTAAAAAAATATGTGAGGAAAAATCAGAATATTATAAAGAACTTTTTAAAAAATATGATAAAGATTTAACCCTTGAAGTTATTTTTGATTATTCGTCTTCTTTATACAAAGTAAGTGCATCAATAAATTTGAAGAGTAAAAAAGTTTTGCTTGCCGAAGAGGGAAAAGACGTTAAAAAAGTTCTGACAGGATTGTTTTCCGAATTCAAAAAAACTGTAAAGAGACAATATGAGTTGGAAAGAAAAGATTATGAATACAAAAGAAAAAACCGTAAAAAATAAAATAATATCAATAATATTTGAACGGTAACAAAAAAGGTCCGATACAATTAAGTATCAGACCTTTTTTATAATGTTAGTGTTAAAAAGATTACTACATCATTCCTTCACCTTCGTCTTCACCGTTAAAATTTCGTTCGCCTCGTTTTTGTTTGTAATTGTTAATTTTATAACTCAAACTTAACATAAAAACAGGCGATTCTCTCAGCATTTCGCTGTGAGAAATAAATCCTGTTCCCTCAATATCGGTAATGTATTTGCCTGTTCTGAAAATATCGTTTACTCTCAAAACAACAGAAAGTTTTCTTTCTAAAAGCTCTTGTCGGTAAGCTGCGGAAATTATATAAAAACTTTCTCTGTTACCTTGAACGGTAACTGTCGGGGCGTTATAAAATCCGTTTATTTGTAACCGACTGTTTTTTGTAAACATATAAGTTGTGTTAAGTTTCATATCATAATTAAAACTTTTTAAATCTGTTGTTACTCCGGACGTTTCCCCTTCTAAATTAAATTTATATAAATTAACATTCGCATAGAGCATCCATTTTTTTGTAAGCATCATATTTCCGGAAATTTCGGAACCGTAAGCATATTCTTTATTCAAATTGTCGAATGTATATAAAATTGTACTTTCATTGTATAATTCCTGAATCCTGTTTATAGAATTATTTGTTTGCCGATAGTAGGCATCAATATTTACGGTTGTTTTTCTTACTTTTTTATTGTATGAAAGTTCGTAAGAATCAATAAATTCAGGAAGAAGAACGGGGTTTCCTTTTCTTACCGAATAATCATCAACATAACTCAAAAAAGGGTTAAGATACCAATGGCGAGGACGGTTAATTCTCTTGCTGTAACTTAATTGTATTTGGTCGGTCTTGTTTATTTGCCTTGATAAGTGCAAACTCGGAAAAAAATCAAAACGATTTATCGGGAATTTTTCTCCGGTTGTAAGTTGATTTATCATCCTGTCGGTATATTCTCCCCTTATACCTGCCATAAAACTTATTCCGGCAGCTTTGCCCGAATAACTTGTATAAAGCGAATGAATATTTCTTGTAAAGATTAAGTCATTACTCAAATCTGTATTCTCAATCCAATTTTCACCCGTAAAATCTTCGTAAATATAATCACCGTCAGCATTAAGCAACCTTACCTGATAACCCGCTTCAAATTTGCTTTCTTCGTTTATCGGTAAAGTGTAGTCAACCTTTGCTCTCAACCTGTCTCTTCCTCTGTCTTGGTATGTTCTGTATTTTGTATCCGAAAAAAACTGCTCGAATTTGTTGTCTGTTTCAAAAACTTCTACCGTATTATCTATTCCGCCGCTTCTCACCGAATAATCAACAGAAAAAATAAGCGAATGTCCTTTTTTGGCGAAATTGTGAGAAAAATCTGTCGTAACCGTATAAAAATCTCCGCCAATTTCAAATCTTCCGTTATTTACAGTATAAAAATCAACAGTTTCCGGCAGTGAATATTCGTAAATGTCTGAAAAACTGTTCATTTTAAATCCGAAATAACCGTATTTTCCGGAAAAAGACAGTGTATTATTTTTATTCAGGTAGAAATCCACTCCGCCCTTTACCGAATAATATTCTCTTGCGTGTATTCTTTCCGATTCGGAGGACAGGTAGTTAGAAGTATCATTTAAAAAGGTAGTTCTCAAAGAATTTCCTTCACTTGAACTTGACCTGTCGCCGTAATTTGCTCCGAAATAAAAACCGATTTTTTTCTTTCTGACATTAAATAAAAAATCAGCCGAATACTTATCTCCGGTTCCGATTGAAGCATTAATTATACCGCTGACACCTTTTTTATGATTTTTTTTCATTATAATATTGATAATTCCCGTTGTGCCGTCAGGGTCATATTTTACCGAGGGGTTGGTTATAATCTCAACATTTTCCACTGCCGATGCCGGTATCTGCTGCAATATGTCATTTGCCTCTAAAACAGTGGGTTTTCCGTCTATCAAAACCTGAAAATTAGAACTTCCTCTCATTGTAACGTTGCCGTCAATATCAACTTGTATCGACGGGGCATTTTCAAGGGCATCTGTCAATGTTCCGCCGGATGAGTTTATATCTTTTGAAATATTGATTACTTTTCTGTCAATTTTGTATTCTACTTGGTTTCTTTCTCCGCTTATAACAACCTCGTCAATATTTTCGGAAGCATCTTTTAGATAAATTGTTCCCGTATTAAACTCTTTTTGTTTCGGAAATAATTTAATACCGGGAATTATTTTTTTATAGAATCCGATAAAATCAATTACCAGATAATACCTTCCGTAAGGAATATTTTCGATAATAAAATTTCCGCTTTCATCAGCAACGGCTCCGGCAATAACCGAAGAGTCTCGCAAACTGAACAATGCTGCATTTGCAAATTTTACGGGAGCTTTTGTAAACTCGCTTTTCACAGTTCCTTTAACAGTTGCATCTTCCGGCATATTTTCGCGATTCATTTCTCCTCCCGGATGTTGTGCAAAAATTATTAAAGAAGATAACAGGAAAAAGGGGATTAAAATTAAAATTCTCATAAATATTTTATTTTTGATTATATATTGAAATAAGACACTTAAACATATCAAAGGTTTAAGCTTATTTTGTCAGAATTCCTCAAATAAATAAAAAGACAGACTAACCGGCAAAATAATAATATGAAATACATTTTGAAACGGATAAAAATTATAAAATTTAAAATTCAGGCATAATATAATGCACCGAAAACAATTTCAATAAAGTCATATCTTTTTTTAAATTTGTAATAAATTTATTAAAAGATGAACGAAAATCCGAAATATTCTTTCGTTGTTCCGGCATATAATGAAGAAGCAAATATAGAAGCTCTTTATAAAAGGATAAAACAACTTATGAAAAATACCGATGACACTTGGGAGTTAATATTTGTTAATGACGGCAGTACGGATAAAACACTTACCGTTTTAAATGAATTAACGGAAAAAGAAAAAAGGGTAAAATATCTGAATTTAAGCCGGAATTTCGGGCATCAGGCGGCACTTTCCGCCGGTTTAAAATTTGCATCGGGCGAAGCTGTTATTTCAATGGACTGCGATTTGCAAGACCCGCCGGAAGTTATTGAACAAATGATTAAGAAATGGAAAGAAGGGAATCATATCGTTTATGCCAGGCGCCGGAATTTTCGAAAAGATAATTTTATAAAACGATTGGGCTCAAAAATATACTACCGTATAATGGGCAAATTTACCCGCATTGACATACCGAAAAATGTCGGTGATTTTCGCTTGGTTGACCAAAAAGTTTTATCCGAAATCAATGAAATGCCCGAACATTCCAGATATTTGCGAGGTATGGTTGCGTGGACAGGCTTTAAACATGATTTTGTAGATTATCAACGCCCCGACAGGCAAAAAGGAGAATCTAATTACACTTTCGGAAAGCTTGCAAAACTCGGTATGGACGGTGTCTTTAATTTTTCAATGTTGCCTTTAAGAATCGGGTTTTTACTTGGATTAATAAGCACGATAAGCGGTTTTGGTTTGCTCTTGTATCAGGTATTTGATGTTTTGGTAAACGGTGTCTATTATCACCTTTACAAGTGGTTGGTTGTAATTCTGTTTATTTTTATGGGCTTTATGTTTATGCTTTTGTGGATAATCGGCGAATACATCGGAAAAATTTATGACGATGTAAGGCAAAGACCTTTATATGTTATCAGCGAAACAAAAAATTTTGAATGAGAATTTTGATGTTTAATAACGAATTTCCTCCGCTCGGCGGCGGAACAGGCACTGTTAATTTCGAGCTTTTCAATATTTTTAAGAATATTACGGATTTAGATATAGACCTGATAACTTCATCTGCAAATAAAAATACGGAATTTGAACAATTCTCCGAGAATATCAGAATTTTTAAACTCCCTGTCGGGAAAAAAAATATTCATCACGCTTCAAATTTTGAGCTTATAAAATATGCGATAAAAGCAACTTTTAAAGGATTTAAACTTTACAAGAAAAAAAAATACGATATAATTCTTGTTTGGTCAGCGGTTCCTGCAGGTCTGCCGGCTTTACTCCTGAGAATCTTCAAAAAAGTTCCTTATGCGGTCAGGGTGGGCGGTCCGGATATTCCGGGTTTTGAAAAAAGATATTCCTTCATTTATAAAATTATTTCGCCTATAATAAAATTGATATGGAAAAAAGCAGAGCTGATTATTGTAAAATGCCGAACCGAAAAAAATATGATTAAAAAAATTAATTCTATACTTAAGATTAAGATTATTTATAACGGAATTGATACCGCCAAATTTAAACCCTTAAAAAAACAACCGACCGATACACTTAAAATTATTTGTCCCGCACGCCTTATTAAACGTAAAGGACAGGATATATTAATAAACTCAGTTTCAAAGTTAAAAAAAGAAGATATAAAAATTAAAGTTGATTTTATAGGAGAAGGAGACGAAAAAGGCAATTATGTAAAATCAGTCAAGAAATATAAACTTGAAGAAAATATTATTTTTTCCGGTTATATTGCCGGAGAAAAGATGCCGCAAAAATACGGAGAGGCGGATATTTTTGTTTTAGCTTCATATAACGAAGGAATGAGCAATGCCATGCTCGAAGCTATGGCTTGCGGGCTGCCTGTTATTGTTACCGATGTAGGCGGAACGGAAGAATTGGTTGACAAAAATAACGGATTTGTTTTTAAACCCGGAGACAATGCCGCTTTGACAAAAATATTAAAACACATTTCCGAAAATAAAGAAATAATAAACAAATTAGGGCAAAATTCAAGAAAAAAAGCCGAAAATTTTAAATGGGAAAATATAGCAAAAGAATATTTGCACCTTTTTGAAGATATAAAAAGCAAAAACTGAAAATAATTTACGAACAAAAAATAAGATGAAGATATTAATAACCGGAACAGCCGGATTTATCGGATTTCACACGGCAAAAAGATTTATTAATGAAGATTTTGAGCTTGTCGGACTTGACAGTATTAACGACTATTACGACAAAAATCTGAAATACGCCCGTTTATTCGAAACCGGAATTGTAAAAAATGAAATTGAATACGGAAAACTTGTGCAAAGCAAAAAATACAAAAATTATCGTTTCATTAAATTGCAAATCGAAGATAAAGATGAGATTTTAAAATTGTTTGAAAACGAAAAATTTGATTATGTATGCCACCTTGCGGCACAAGCCGGTGTTCGTTACAGCATTGAAAATCCTTATGTATATTTTCACAGCAATATAAACGGGTTTTTAAATATTATTGAAGTAAGTAAACGAAACAAAATAAAACATCTTGTATATGCAAGCAGCTCAAGTGTTTACGGGCTGAACAGACAAATGCCTTTTTCTGTTTCCGATAATGTTGACCACCCTGTAAGTTTATATGCCGCAACTAAAAAATCAGACGAGCTCATAGCTCACGCATACAGCCATCTTTTTAAATTACCGACAACCGGATTGCGATTTTTTACCGTTTACGGACCCTGGGGAAGACCCGATATGGCATTGTTCATTTTCACAAAAGCAATTTTGAATAATGAACCGATAAATGTTTTTAACAATGGCGATATGATGCGGGATTTTACCTATGTTGACGATATAGTTGAAGGCATTTTCAGGGTTGTTAACAAACCGGCAGAGGCAAATCCCGGTTGGTCGGGAGAAAAGCCCGACCCTGCAAATTCTTCCGCTCCCTATAAAATATACAATATTGGCAACGGAAACCCTGTTCAGTTAATGACTTATATTGAGGCGGCGGAAAAAGCACTCGGAAAAACGGCAAAAAAGAACTTTATGCCTATGCAGCCGGGCGATGTTCAAAAAACTTTTGCCGATATTGAAAAACTAAAGGAAGATTTTGGTTATAAACCAAATACAAATATAGAAAAAGGCGTTGCCGAGTTTATCAAGTGGTATAAAAGTTACTATAAGAAATGAAAAAAGTTTGCTTTGTCATACCGCGAGCATACTATCTTTTTAATCCCGAAATTTCAAATGCAAAAGATAAAGTAGGCGGTGCTCAAAAACAAGCATATCTGTTAAGCACGGGCTTGGCTGAAGATGAAAATTTTGACGTGCATTTTCTTGTTGCCGATTTCGGACAATCGGATTTTGAAATTAAAAACAATGTAAAACTTCATAAATCGTTTAATTTCTCTGAGAATATTTTAACTCGGACAAAAAATTTTCTTAAAACATTAAAAAAAATAAACGCCGACACTTATATTTTTCGCTCGGCTGACATAGGTGTTGCTTTTGCCGTATTTTACGTAAAAAACATTCTCCGAAAAAAAGTTTTGTATATGATAGCAGCAGATGCCGAAACAACAAAAAAACGACAACAAATATACAACGGTTTTCAGGTGATGTCGGCAATGCAGTTTGTTTATAAAAAAACTGACATACTGACGGCACAAACACAACAGCAAGCCGCTATTTTTGAAAAAAACAGAAAACGAAAGCCCGATGCAATAATTAAAAATATTTATGAATATGAAAACCGGACACAAACAGCTAATAATAAAAAAGATATAATTTTATGGGTCGGCAGATTAACAGAAATAAAAAAACCTGAACTTTTTTTAGACTTGGCTAAAAAATATCCTGAAGAAAAATTTGTAATGATTGCACCTGTTGTGCTTGAAAAAACAGAATACGGAAAAGAAATACAAACTGAAGCAAAAAAAATTAAGAATTTACAATATATCGACTATGTAAAACCGGAAGAAATAAAAAATCATTACCGCAAAGCAAAAATTTATGTTTTAAGTTCCGAATATGAGGGTTTTTCCAACACTATGGCAGAAGCTATGCTTGCAGAGTGTCCGATTTTAAGTTATAATGTAAATCCTGACAATATTTTAAATAAATTTGAATGCGGTTTTTGTGCAGAAAAAGGCACTGAAAAGTTTTTTTTATATTTTGAAAAACTGCTGAAAAATCCGGAAATTTGCAAAAAACTCGGAAATAACGGAGCAAATTATATAGCCGATAATCATCGAAAAGAACAAATTATTGATAGTTTTAAAAAATTACTGTAAAATAAAGTTCGAAAATGAAACGAACAAGTAAGAAAAATGCCGTAACACAACCGAAACCGGCAAAAATTAATAAAAAAAAGGTTTCGGGAAGCTCTTTCCTGCGTCAAAATCTGAAGTATTTATTTCTTGTTTTAATTTTATCTTACATTTTTTCCGATTTTTACGAAAAATTTACCGGAAACACAGGTTTTGAAAATTTGAAAACAATATTGCAAATTCCCGGAATATTAGTCGGTATCGTTTCATTGTATTTTGAAAAAACAAAACTAAATAACTTTATTACCGATTTATTCAGCGAAAAGAAAAATACAGACCGAAAAATTACAAATACCGTTGTCCGAAAAAATATTACGACAACCGTAATTTTATTAATTATTCTCGGAATTTCCGCTTTTACATTATTTTACAAACTCGATAATTTTGATATTTTTTCCGATGAAGTGCAAGTTACACAAGGAGCTGCCGGTTATTATCATACCGGAGAATTTCGCCAGTGGGATTTTATTAAAAAAGAGCTTGTCGGCAAACCGTACAACCGAGCAAAACCACACCAATGGATTGTAGCACAGTCATATAAAATATTCGGAGTAAACACTTGGGCTGCACGTTTTCCTTCGGCATTGTTCGGATTTATTTTTATCTTTTTGTTTTATTTTATCGGAAAATATTTCGTACGAGACAAATATGCCGCATTAATAAGCGTTTTTTCATTTGCGTTATATTATGAATTTTTGTTTTTGGGGCGGTGGGCAAGAATGTATGCACTGCTGTATCCGGTTTTTTTATTGTCATTTTATTGGTCGTTTAAATTTATAAACGAAAAATGCAATTGCGGGTATTTTATTAAAATAAAAAATAAATTTACGGAAAAATATTTCAATTTTAATTATATTTATTTGCCGTTTGCTCTTATTTTGCTGATTTTCGGATTTTATATACATACAAATATTGCTTTAATATTTCCGATTTTTTTGATTTTTTTACTTGCAAGTATTTTTATTTTTCCGGAAGAAAGAAAATACATAACGGCATTTTTATTTGCATCTGCAATCTTATTGTTGCAAATACTGTTTCCTTATAAAGTAAATTTCAGTCAGTTTACTCTTTTTGAAGTCAATAACTCCGAAGTTTATACAAAAGCATTGTTCGGGTATCCTTTCAACAGTTTCATTAATCTTATTTTTGTTTTAACTCTTTTTTTCGGAATGTTTTATATTAAAAATAAGAATTTTATAAAAAGATACCTGATACTTTTCATAAGCGTTTTTATCATTTGGATTTTGTTTTCATTTGTTATAGAGTATCCGCCCTCCTATCGCTATATATCTTTTGCAACACCCTTTGCCGTTCTTTTGATAATTGGAAGTAATATGCTTATTGTAAGAGTTTTATACGGTAAACTGTTGCAGTTTGTTATGGTTTTTTTGTTGCTTGTTTCATTAGTATTAACTTTTTCAAATCATTATAAATCTTTGTATGTTATAAATTCATATTCACCGGCAAAACCCTCCGTTGCACATAAAATTGTCGTTAAAAACCTTCATAAAGGCGATGTTATTTTCAAGCACTGGGGACCTAAAAATTATCTTGTCGGAATTCCCGAAGAAACAAAATTTTTAAGTATCGGAGGGTCTAAAGCCAGACCGTTTACCGAAGTTTTTGAAGAAATGAAGACATACCCGTCCGGATGGTTAATTTGGCATAAATACAATGAATTAAGATTAGACAAAAATCTTGTTGATTACGCTAATCTGTATTTCAAAAAATATGCGGGCTACGGTATTGATAAAAACGGAGAAGAAATTTTTTATTATAACGAATCGATGTTTAAACCGTTTGAACTCTTTAATTTTCAAAGAAATATGCCGTCGGCAAACTTAAATACCGAGAATACATATTCTTTTGTGTTTGATTTAAAAACGAATGACAATACAAACGGTGATATTTTTTATCTGCGAAACGATAAACGAATTTTTTTACGAATTTTTGCCGGTTCGCAAAAAATTACCGTAACTTTTCCCGATAAAGACAGTATTTCTATTAATTTGAAAAAAGATATTCTAAATCGAATATATCTGATAACAAAACCGGATAAAATATGTCTGAAAATTAATTCGCAACCATTTACTTGCAAGAATGTTAAAACTAAATCCGATTTAGTTAAATTTCAGATAAACCCGCAATTCAACGGATATATTAACAATATCAAAATTTACGATTTTGCTTTAAGCAATGCCCAAATAAATGTTATCCGGAACGATAAAAACATTTTCGAAGAATTAAAAGCAAACAATAAACCGTTCAGAACCTTATTCTTATGGAAGAAAAAATAAACAAAAAAATAACGGTTTGCTTTTTTTCGCCGGCATCGCACTCGTTTTTTTTCCCGAAATCAACTGTTGCACACGGCGGTGCAGAGCTGCAAATGTATCTTTGGGCAAAATCACTTGCAAATTATCCCGAATTTGAGGTTTTATTTTTAATCGAAAATCATAATCAAAAAAAAATAAGTCCGGTTGAAAACATCAAACTAATCGGAACAATTCGACTGAAACGGCAAGAGAATATAATCACGAAATTATTTAAAAGTATAAAATTATTTTTCCAATTAATTGCAATTAAACCGGATATTATAACAGCAACAAATGCAAACGCATTAACCGGTATAATTGCTTTATACACAAAAACTTTCAAAAAAAAATTTATTTACAGAACATCAAGTTTAATTGATGTTAATAAAAATTACATTGATAAAAACGGATTTTCCGGAAAATTATACAAGTTTGGCTTACTGAATGCTTCAAAAGTGATAACGCAAAATGAGGAACATCGAATTTTGCTGAAAAAAAATCATAATATCAACGCTTTTGTTCTTAAAAACAGTTTTGAAATAATACCGCAAAATTTACCCGAAAAAAAACATATTCTTTGGGTAAGCCGTTTTGCAGAAATGAAAAATCCGTATTTATTTCTTGATTTGGCAAAGCAAATTCCCGAACAAAAATTTGTAATGATTTGCCCTTATACCGTTTCGGTAAAAAAGAATTGGGAAAATCTTAAAAAACAAGCCAACGATATTTCTAATTTAACATTTATCGAAAAAGTGCCGTTTGTCGAAATTCAAGAATATTTTAATAAAGCAGTGTTATTTGTAAATACATCTGATTTTGAAGGGTTTCCGAACACATTTTTGCAGGCGGCACAGGCAAAAACACCTGTTGTTTCATTAAATGTGAATCCCGATAATTTTATTACCGAATACAATTGCGGAATTTTTGCCGGAGGGAATTTTGATTTTTTAGTTTGTGAAATAAAAAAACTCTTAAAAAATAAACAGGAACTTAAATTAAAAGCAGAAAATTGCTTTAATTACATGAAAGAAAATCATGATATAAATCAAGTCGGTAAAAAGATAAAGTCTGTAATCAAAAGCATTTTATGATAAAAATTGCATCAAAAAATATAAATTTCCTTGAAAAAGTTTCAAAAATTCCCGTTTTGAAGCATTTCTTTATTTTAAAAATTTCAGAAAATTTTAACGACATAAAATCAGAACTTGTTTTAAATAAATTTTACCGAGATATTTGGGTAAATGATAAAACATCTAAAAAAACAGAAAAAAAACGCTTCTCGGATTTAGATATTCCGTCCTTTGAGTTAATGAAAGAAAACAAAGATTACATTATCCACGATATTGCCGTATCAAACGGAATTTGTTCAAATGATTTTTATGAACTGCTTGCCGAAAAAAAGAAAAAATTTGAATTTTATATTTCGGACAAATTTGCTGAAATAAAAGTTAAAAAAGGATTTATAACCAAAGCATACGACAATGAAAATCACCTGATTTTCGCTTATGCCGGATGTTTTTATGCTGCCGATAAAAATACTTTTTTCCCGCTTACGGTTTTGCTGTTTAAATTGCTTCAAAAAAATAAAACTCCCGAAAAGTTTGATTATAGCTTATTGCTTTTGCACCCTGAAGTTTCAGAAAAAGTAAAAAAAAAGAAATTTAAATTTATCAGCTATGATATTTTTAATACCGAAATACATGAAAAATTTACTTTCGTAAGAGCCATGAACATCTTAAACTTAGGATATTTTAATGAAGATAAGATAAGAACCGCCGTTATAAATATTAAAAAATCGATGAAAGAAAATGCCGTTTTGCTTGTGGGCAGAACAAATGCAAAAAAAATAAACAATGCAAGTTTTTTCAGAAAACAAAATAATAAACTGGCTCATTTAAAGGATATTAACGAGGGTAGTGAAATAAAAAAAATTATTGAAAATTTATGAAATTCTTAATTATTGCGCCGCGCTTTCATACCAATTTGTATTATCGTGCAAAAGCCTTGCAAGATGCCGGACATCATGTAAAAGTTACTGTATTATATCAAGGAAAATCAGAATATTACCGAGATATTAAGCCGGAAGTATTAAAATTATCGTTTTTTAGCCGTTTAATATCAAAGATATTAAGAAGTTTTAAAAAAAATCATTTAAAAACCGGTTTTGAGT
>JALSMF010000096.1 GCA_026987795.1 Bacteroidales bacterium | reverse complement strand
GTAAAAATACGTATTAATATGCTGTATATTTAAAGGTTATGACTGATAAATCTAAAAAAACAGTAAAATGTGATAAATGTAACATTTGATTGTAATATATTGCACGAGTAACACTCTGTTTTTCCTGCCTTTTTATCGTAAATTTGTAATAAACGAAAGATTATGGATACTAAAAATGTAATATTAAAAGGTTTATTGATATTCGGAATTTTAGGTTTTGCTTTGTTCATTATTTTAACTGTTGCCGGCATACTCCTGAACTTTGCAGGTGTAGCTTGTCTGTGCTATAAAATATTTGCACAGACATTAATTGTTGTCGGAGTTGTAACATTTTTTACCGTATGGTTTGGTTGCTGCTATAAAACAGAATCGAGAGACGGCAGTTGAAGAATAAAGCAAAAATTGAAATAGCGGAATAGAGGCATTGGTATATTCTGAATGTTTTGTCAAACATTTAGAGGAAGTATTATCGTAAATATCGTTCCTTTGCCTGCTTCGCTTCTTACTTTAACAGTTCCGCTATGACTTTCCACGGTTTCTTTAATTATTGACATCCCTAATCCGGTACCTTCTGTTTTAGTTGTATAAAAAGGTTTAAAAATTTCATTTATTTTATCTTCGGGAATCCCTTTTCCGTTATCTTCTACAGAAATCTCAACAGTATGGTTTTCTTTGTTGAAAACCGTTCTGTAAATAATATTTCCTTTGTCTTCAATTGCCTGTATTGCATTAAGGCTTAAGTTTATCAGGGCAGTTTCTATTTTTTCGGCATCAAATTTAAAATCAGGAATTTCGGGCTGCAGTTCTAAAACAAAAGTTACTTTATCCGTGCCGGCTTGATTTCTTAAAAAAAATACTACAGATTTAACAAGCTGATTGATATTTTGTGTTTTAAGATTTAGTTTTTCAGACCTTGAATATCTCAGTAATTTGGAAACTGCTTCATTTACCCTGTTAGCCTGCCTTTTTATTTCCTGAAGTATCTGCTTGTTTTGTTCGTTTTTAGTATCGTCAACAATAATTTCGATAGCATTGGCAATTCCCATAACCGGATTTCTTATTTCATGAGCCAACCTTGCAGACATTTCACCTATTGTTGCCAGTTTTTGTGCATCCTGCAGTTCTTTTTCGTGATACTCGTTTAGTTCTCTCCTTGTTTCCTGAAATTTATCAAGCATATTGTTGAAACATTTTGCAAGCTCACCAAGTTCTTTAGAATCGACAATCGGCACTCTTTCATCAAGATTTCCTTGATTAATAATGCTTATAGACTTTTGGAATTTGTGAAGAGAACCTCTTACAAATCTGTAGTGCATAAGCACAACAAAGACTCCGAGGGCAAGAACCATAAAAACTGAAAAAAGGATGCTGTATTTTCTTGTAAAATTTAAATTTTCCGAAAACTGATTAAAGGAAAAATCAAAAACTACATATCCTAAGTTTCGGGATTTTTCCGAGTGGCATTCGTAGCACTCCTTTCTGTTAGGAACAGGAATAAAAATTCTGGATAAAGTATCTTTTCCTGTCTTAAGATATTCAAATGTAACTCTGTTATTTAGTTTAGAGAGTTTTTTAAAAAGCAAAGTGTCTTTTTTTTGAATGTTTGTATTAACAGGAAATTTTATATTTCCTGCAGAATCAATATAATAAACTTTTGACACTCTGCGTTCTCCCATTATGTATTTGGTTAACTCTTCAGCACTTAGAGAATCATGAGAGAAATAAAATGTTTTTACCGGTTTGTTAACTAATTCAAAAAGTTTAATCGTGTTTATATGTGTTTTTTGATAAATTTTCTTGCTCAGATAGTTGCTGTACAGATAAAAAGCAAAAGAAGAAGACAGTGAAACAACCAGTATCACCGTAATAACTATTCTCAGCCTGAATGAATTAAACTTCATATTATCTGTAAGATTTAGGGTTATGTGTTTTTCCGTGACAACTTAAATAACACGTTCCGCTGAACAGACCGGTGTCTTCAAATTTAAGAATACCGTTAACGGGAGAAACAATACTCCTGTCAAAATTTATTAAATTAGAGTTATTAACAGAATTCCCCTGCATATTACTGATTCCGTGTGAGTCATGACAAGCACTGCAAGGCGTATTTTCTTCAACGATATGCTTTCTGTGTACTTTTGCCTGAAACTCATTGGGTTGCTCATTAATTATTGTATTTCTGTCGTGGCACTGATAACATAGCTCATAGGCTTGATACGACTCCTTTGTATTATCAACGGTTGAATAATTATACTTAAGAATGTGCGGGTAAACCGAGCCGTGAGGTCCTGCCGGAGAATTTGCTCCGTCACTTGAATGACAATCGGTACAGTAAATAATACTTGAGGTTGAATACGGAGAAATTAAGCTCGGAACATTCGGATTGACTCCGGGTCCTGCTACCGGATGAAAGGACGGATTTGTTAATGCAAATTCTAATCTTACATTATTCTGTTCAATTTGTCTTACTGTTGTGCTGCTTGGTTTCGTGGGGCTGTCGGCATGGCATCTAAAGCAAATTTCATATTCATATTGAACTTTATCAATACGGCTTCCGCTAATATCGACACCTTTCACGCCTTCATTAGGTCCTTTCACGAAAGGAGCATCTGCGCTATATTGTCTTGATGCGTGCGGGTTATGGCAGTCTTCACATTCTGCATGCATAGAGGAAACAAGAGCGTCTTCTGCAGCATCATGAACTTTAAAATAGGAATAAACATTGTGTGAATACGGCTTGTTTAATTGTTGCTGAATATTTTTGGAGGCAACGTTACCGTTATGACAGTCAAGACAGTTATTTTCTTCCGCTTCGTATTTCATAAGCCTTTCGTGTCCTGCTGCAGAGTGTGTATTATGGCAGTTTTCGCAAGCATTTTCGGCAACAGTTTCATAATTTGTATGAAACCAAGGGTTCTTTCCGGAGCCGTTCCATTTTGCAGTTGAATTTCTGTGTCCGGATTTAAACCAGTAATTTTTATCGTGGCAGCTGAGACACAATTCGGAATACCTGTTGGGTTTTACAAGAAAATTTTCATATGTGTTTTTATGCGGATCGTGGCAAGTTGTGCATTGAACCTTTCCTTTTTCAAGAGTTACGGGGTGAGACAAGCTTAAGGGGTCCTTTAATTCTCCGTCTTTATAGGACAAGGTTGAATTATACATAAAAGAAATCATATGGTCGTCAGACAAATCGGTTGTAAGATTATTTTTTCCGTATTTAAAAGGGGTTGATTTTTCACTGAAATCAATTTCGTTTTTTCTGCTTAATACATTTCCTAAAGCAATAGTTCCGTCGTGACAGGACAAACAAAGAACAGAAGAACCGTCAGGTTGTCCCGGAACAGCCTGAATTGTAGAGCTGTTATAAAGAATGTAATTTGACCCGCCGGTTTCTCTGTTCCACATAGGAGTTTTGGGGTTACTGTTGTGTGGTGTATGACAAAAAATGCAAATTTCAGATTCGTTTGCAGATTTTGTATTACCTATACCGCTTACCGATAAGTTATGAACTGAGTTAACTATTGATTGAGAAAACGAACAGATACTAAGAAAATTTACAAATAATAGTAATGTAATTGTTTTAATTCTCATTATATTTAATTTTTTACGAGTTTAAAAATTTGTATTCTGGAGTTATAACTGTCTGCTACATAAATATAGTCTTTTTTATCTATAAATATTCCGGCAGGCATCCAAAATTGACCTTTTTCGCGTCCTTGTTCTCCGAAA
>JALSMF010000095.1 GCA_026987795.1 Bacteroidales bacterium | reverse complement strand
AAACTTTTATTTCAGGCGTATTTCCGCTTTTTGACAGGCAAATAACAACATCGTCCTGCCTGACAATTCCCAAATCACCGTGAATTGCATCTGCAGCATGCATAAAAACCGCCGGAGTCCCGGTTGAATTTAATGTTGCCGTTATTTTTTTTCCTATTATTGCACTTTTACCTATACCCGTAACTATAACCCTTCCGTTACTTTTATGTACTATTTCAACGCATTTTACAAAATCATTATCAATAAAATCATACAATTTTGAAACAGATTCATATTCCTTCCGTATAACGTTGCGTGCTGTTCGGATAATTCGTTCAGAATTTTTCACTTTTTTTTTAAATTTTTTGCAAAATTAATTTTTTGTATAATTTTATTCTTAATTTTACTACAAATATATTTATAATTATTAAACAATATTTAATTACATTGAAAACCGACAAAATAAAATGGATGTCAAAAATTTAAATTTAAGTAAAATACTGCAGAAGAATTTCGGCTTTGATACATACAAAGGCGAACAGGAAGAGATTATTAAAAATGTTTTAGACGGCAAAGACTCTTTTGTTCTTATGCCGACAGGAGGGGGAAAATCTTTAACCTACCAATTGCCCTCTTTAATTATTGAAGGAACGGCAATAGTAATATCACCTCTGATTGCCCTTATGAAAAACCAGGTAGATGCAATGAGAGGATATAATAAAGATGATTCAATTGCCCATTTTATGAACTCATCTCTGAATAAAACACAATTAAAACAGGTAAGAGAAGATGTAAAAAACGGCAAAACAAAACTTTTATACGTAGCCCCCGAATCTTTAACCAAGGAAGAGAATACAGAGTTTCTTAAATCAGTAAAAATCTCATTTTATGCTATCGACGAAGCACACTGTATCTCAGAATGGGGACACGATTTCAGACCCGAATACAGAAAAATAAGACCTATAATAAACGAAATAGGGAGAGCTCCTATAATTGCCCTGACAGCTACGGCAACTCCAAAAGTTCAACATGACATCCTTAAAAACTTGGACATATTAGACGCTACGGTTTTCAAAGCTTCATTTTTCAGACCTAATTTATATTATGAAGTAAGACCGAAAATACAGCCGGAGAAACAAATCATAAAATTTATTAAACAAAATAAAGGTAAATCAGGAATTATATATTGCTTAAGCAGAAAAAAAGTTGAAGAACTTACCGAAGTTTTACAGGTAAATGACATTAAAGCTCTCGGGTATCATGCCGGAATGGACTCAAAAACACGCTCAAAACACCAAGATATGTTCCTGATGGAAGAAGTTAACGTAATTGTAGCAACAATTGCTTTCGGAATGGGCATTGATAAACCCGATGTGCGCTTTGTAATTCATTACGATATCCCGAAAAGCCTTGAAGGATATTATCAGGAAACAGGAAGAGCAGGAAGGGACGGCGGAGAAGGAAAATGTATAACATTTTACAGCTATAAAGACATACAGAAACTCGAAAAATTTATGCAGGGAAAACCTGTTGCCGAACAAGAAATAGGAAAACAACTCCTGCTTGAAACAATTGCTTATGCAGAAACCTCAGTTTGCCGTCCCAAAGTTTTGCTTAATTATTTCGGTGAAAAATTAGAAAAAGACTGCGGCAACTGTGATAACTGCCTTAACCCTAAAGTAAAATTTGAAGGCAAAGAATTTATGCTTCAATTTTTAGAAGCCGTTGACGAACTAAATGAGCAATATAAAAGCGACCATATAGCAAATATACTTTCCGGCAACCCGACCTCTGCAATAAAATCGTTTAAACACGACAAATCAGAACTATTTGGTTCGGGAGATGAAAAGGATGTGAAATTCTGGGAATCAATAGCCCGACAAGCTTTAATACATCATTTTCTTGAAAAGGATATTGACCAGTACGGTATCTTAAAACTTACGGAAGAGGGCAGGAAATTTTTGAAAAAACCTTACTCTGTCCAAATAACGGAAGCACACAGATACGAAGATGATAATGACGGCGATGATATAGAAGAAATAATGAAACAAGGCGGAGGCAGCGGTGCCGGTGACGAAAAACTTTTCAAAATTCTGAAAGGTTTAAGAAAAGATCTGTCCAAAAAAATGGAAGTCCCTCCTTATGTAATTTTTCAAGACCCTTCGCTTGAAGATATGGCTACGCGATATCCGATTACACTTGAAGAACTAACCTCAATACAAGGCGTAGGACACGGCAAAGCCGAAAAATACGGAAAAGAATTTGTAAAACTTATAGCAAAATACGTTGAAGAAAATGAAATAGACAGACCGCAAGATTTAATCGTTAAATCTGTAGTAAAAAAATCAGGAGTTAAAGTTTACATTATTCAAAATATTGACAGAAAGGTAAACCTTGAAGATATTGCAAAAGCAAAAGGCTTATCAATGAGCGAATTATTAACCGAAATAGAAGCAATCATAAACTCGGGAACAAAACTCAATATTGATTACTATATAGACCAGACAATGGACGAAGAATATATCGATGAAGTCTTCGACTATTTTGCCGAATCAGAAACTGACTCTATAGAAGATGCCCTTAACGAACTCGGTGAAGACAATTATACCGAAGAGGAAATAAGACTTATAAGGGTTAAGTTTATGTCGGAAATGGCAAACTGACAAAAATTATATTCCGTTTATCAAAAAAAACTTTGTATAATACCCTTTATGCAAAGTTTTTTTTATTTTAGCAATACCGAAAACATAAATTTTCAATGGTAAACTTCATAAAAACACAATTGTTTTTCCCGTTATTTTTTTCATTATTTTTTCTGACAAACTACACCTTTTCTCAAACAAAAATAAGAGGCAGTATAATTGACTTTGAAACAGGAGAAGGTATCCCTTTCGCAAGTATTATCTTTCCCGAAACAACCGAAGGCTGCGTATCCGATTTCAACGGTAATTTTTTCCTGCAGTCAATAAACAAGCAAAATAAAATAATTATAAGTTGCATTGGATATATTACAGATACCGTAAACATAAAGCCCGATTCGTATAACGAAATAACAATAAACCTAAAACCTGATTTATACAGCATAAGCGAAGTTATCGTTACCCCCGGAAAAGATCCGGCATTATTATTAATGAAAAAAGTTATCAGAAATAAGAAAAAAAACAGCATAAATAAATTAAAAACATACAGTTACGAGCAATACACAAAACAAGAAATTGATATTAACAATTTTGACAAAGATATTTTCAAAAACAAGATTTTTAAAGATTTTGAAATTGCTTTTAACGGAACCGACACCTCAGAAGCTACCGGGAAAATATATATGCCCGTCCTTATTACCGAAACTTTATCGAAATATTTTTTTCAGAAATTCCCTAAACACAGAAAAGAAGTAATTACGGCAACTAAAATTTCAGGTATTGAAAATATAAGTGCGAGCCAATTTACGGGACAAATGTATGTCGATTTAAACTTTTATAAAAGCTATATAACAATTATTGATAAAGAATTTGTAAGCCCGCTGTCTCTTTCAGGTCCTGTCACATACAAATATTACATTATCGACACAAGCTATATTGACAATACTTTATGCTATCATATTACTTTTAAGCCCAAACGCCGGCACGAATACACATTTCACGGCGATATGTGGATTACCGACACTACTTTTGCCCTTAAAAAAATTACGGCATATATGTCAGAAAACGTAAATCTTGATTTTATCAGAAGTTTTTATGTAAGAAAAGATTATGAAAAAACAGAAGA
>JALSMF010000094.1 GCA_026987795.1 Bacteroidales bacterium | reverse complement strand
ACATAATAATACATAATTTCAGGAATTTTTTCGAGCCAATGCCCCTGAATATTAATATTTACATTTGCCGAATGAAGCCCGCTGTTGTTAAAAACCAGAGTTTCAAGTTGCCCTTTTATAATTAATATTAAAAAGGTAACATAAACAATAAAAATTATACCGAACCCGAACACTACCGAAATTGTAAGAAACAAGGGTGCTTTTTTGAAAGTTGCGGCACCGGCCAACAAAACGGACTGTATAATAATGAAATGCAAAAACACTTTAAAAGATTCCGCCGTAAGAATATTTACAAACTCAACATTGAATTTATAAATAGTGCCTAACGAATATAAAACTATATTAAAGACATAAAAAGCAGCCGAATATACAATGATAAAAATAACGGATGTCAGCAGCCATTCCGAGATAAATTTTTCAATAGTTGAAGCCGGAAGCATAAGATATGACATTGTTTTCTCTTTTTTTCGAAAATTTGTAAATGCCATTCCGGAAATAAAAAACCCGGAAATAAAAAATCCTGTATAGTAAAATGTCTGCAGATTGTTTATGTTATTGTCTCCGTTTATTATTCTCATAAACAATACTAAAGAGAATATGCCGAAAACGGTAATAAACCCGATAAATACAGACTTTGCATTTTCATATAATGTTTTTTGCATCAGTAAAAAAATACGTTTAAGGCTGAATGTTTTTATATTTTCCATTTTGCTTATTTTTCTGTTTTTAATTAAATTCTTTCACAACTTTACTGTCTTTTTCAATAACTGAGTTAAAAAGCAACTCGGTATTTATATGTGAAGGTTCTTCGCCGGAATTGCGAATGATAACCGAGTACCCTGTTATTCCTTTTTCGTAATACAGTATATTTTCTTCATTAATACTTTTCAGTGTTTTAAAAGAAAGTTTATTTGAAATTTCTTCCAAAGAACGGTTAAAAATTATTTTTCCGTTATCAAGAACGACTACAGTATCTATTATTCCTTCAATATCTTTAATTTGATGTGTAGATACGACAAATAATTTGTCTTCGGTTAATGCAGAAGCCATTAGTTTTCTGAAAGTACTCTTTGAGGGAATATCTAAACCGTTGGTAGGCTCATCTGTAATCAGAATTGGGGTGTCGGCAGCCGTTCCGAAAGAAATGAGAAACTTCTTCTTTTGTCCGTATGACATTTTGCTCAGTTTTTGTTCTGCGTCTATGTCAAATTCTTCCAAGTATTTGTAAAAGTTGTTTTTATTGAAATCGGGATAGAAAGGTGCCGTAATTTTTAAGAACGTTTTTACATTAATATCGGGAGTTTCAAACTCTTCCGGTATTAAATAATAACTTGCCAGAGCTTTCGGCATTCTTTTTTTTACATTTAGCCCGTTAACGGTAACGGTTCCTGTTTTGGGGTGTAACAAACCTGCAATTTGCTTAAGCAAAGTTGTTTTTCCGGAACCGTTTTTTCCGAGTAACCCGTAAATCTTACCCGTTTCAAGTTTTAGATTTAATTCTGAAAAAAGGGGTTTCTTTTGTTGGTAACTGAAACTCAGATTGTTTATTGCTATCATATTTTATTGTTTTAGTGTTCTACAAAACTAATACACTGCAAAAGTAAAGCGATTTTTTTAATATGCAAATTTTTAAAAAAAATATTTAATTTAGTTTGCTTTAAAAAGACATAGCACGTTTGATTTTCGGTATTTCACAAAATTTATTTTTCATAACATTGGTTTAAATCGCCTTTTCTGATTTATAACAATGTTTTTTGTCAAAAAAAGCGGTTATTTTGTCAAAAACCGGGAGTTTGTTCAGCTTTCTTTGACATAAAAACAATAATTTTGGTCATCTTCTAATTTAAAAATCGACAGCTATGAGATCTTTTAAATTTTTTTGTATTTTGTCAACATTGATTTCTCTGATTTCTTGTAATAAAGACCAGGACTTTTCCAATAAGCCGAGTAGTCTTGAATATTACGAAATATTTAAAGGTCAGTCTGTTTTTTATAATCCGATATCAGACAACCCGGAAACAGATCCGAACTCTTCAGTTATGACCGGCAGTCTTGTTGAACAGCAGGAAAGTCAAGGTTTTTTGATAGCCGTAAAAGAATGGACGGTTTCTGTTTTTTATGCCGGAGCAGACACTCCCCGTGAAGATGTAAAACTAACAGCATATTGGGCTCCGAAAAAAAAATTATTGAACGTTCCTTTACCCGAATTTTCAGAACCTGACCCTTCCGGAGACGGAAGTATGGTTATTATAGATACAATTAACGGGTGTGTTTATGATTTTTGGCAAATGAAATATACATCGAGAGGGTGGAAGGCTTCATGGGGAAATGCATTGCCCCTGTCCGGAGACGGTATTTTCTCGAAAGGACTGTCGGCACGAGGTTCCGGTTTTGAGCTTTTACAAGGTGTCATTTGGCCTCATGAATTAGAAAGAGGAGAGATAAACCATGCCTTGATTTTCAGCTACGATCACACAAAATCCGGCGGTCCGGTAAGCCCGGCAACCGAAAGCGACGGAACTTCTCCTGACGATTGGGCAATTCCCGAAGGTGCGTTAGTTCAATTAGACCCGGCTCTTGATTTAAACTCCTTGGGTCTGAACAGCTACGAAATGACGATAGCAAAAGCGTTACAAGTTTATGGTATGTATCTCTGTGACGACGGCGGCGGAATTCAGCTTTATGCC
This sequence comes from Bacteroidales bacterium, assembly GCA_026987795.1. GTDB lineage: Bacteria > Bacteroidota > Bacteroidia > Bacteroidales > JAADGE01 > JAADGE01. Next base: position 1,125 of record JALSMF010000094.1, on the reverse strand, counting down.
GTCAATCCCGTTTCTTGTAAAAACAATCCTTATGAAAATATTTGGGGAGATCAAACTTATATCTCCCTTAACAAAATACCGGCAGACAGGTTCAGAATTTTAAAATTACCTCCGCAGTCTGACGGTGAAGTTGCAATTGTTGCAAACTCTTGTGCTGAGTTTGAATAATGAATATAAACAGTTCTTAACGACTATTATCAAGTTTTGACTAATACCCTAAGCTCTGTTACTGCCTGTTTTTACAAGGAATAGACTTTTCCGGTGTCTTTTTCGGAGAAAAATCAGTATCTTTGTTGTCATTCTCGTATATTCAAAGTTTTATGCTTTGCATTAAGGTTTTTTATGAATAATTTGTGTTAAATGAACCGTAAAATCGCAATAAAGACGCTGCTGAAAAAAATTATATTCTTTATTATTCCCCTGTATGCTGTCTGGGTTTTATACATAGAATATATGCCGATGTATTATAATCGTCCGACAAATACACGGTGGTTTTTTATAAAAGAAAGTTTGTCCGGAAAGTATAGGATTCCGAAAGTAAATAAAGTTTTTTTAGGAGAATCCAGGTTAAATGCAGGCTTAGACATAACAAAAATTCCGGCATCTTACAGTTTTGCGTCCGGCGGTTCTTCCCCTGCAGAAATGTATTATATTTTGCAAAAATATATTCAAAAGTTCCCTAAACCTGATACTGTTTTTTTGTCTGTTTCTCCGCGTTTTTTTTGCGAAACATTTGCCTTTTGGCATTACGGAGTAAGAAACGGTGTTGTTTCTGACAGTGATTTCAGAGAAATTATTTCTTTGAAAGAAAAAAAAGACAGGGTTTTAGGAGACTTTCCGAGGTTAAAGTTTTTTCTTTATAAAGCAGATTACCTGTCTTATTATCAGTCAGATGTTCTTTACAATTATGTTTTTGCCGGTTATAAAAAAAACAAAATGCTTATTGACACAATGATGAAGATGCAGGGCGGCAGACCTCATCCCGGATTAAAAGATTCTTGCAGCGAATTAAACTATGAAACGAAATACACACATTTTGTTCCGTCTCCGCTTCTTAAACATTACTTTGAAAAAATATTATTATTGTGTAAAAAAAATAAAATTAGGTTAATCTTTTTTTCAATG